>JANXYI010000291.1 GCA_025350085.1 Deltaproteobacteria bacterium | reverse complement strand
CTGCGCTGGCTGCACGGCTACCAGAGCAGCCCGGAATACCTGGGCTGCCGCAATGTCTACGAGGAATTTGGCGATCTGTGGCTGCCGCAAGCTGCGGCGGGCGCTGGTCTGTAAACGGCGCGGCCCCGCCCGGCGTTGGCGCGCCAGGCAGGGCCTTTGGGGAACTTGAAACGAGAGGAGTCGATGATGACGAAACACGGCGGACAAGTCAACGGACCGGCCAATGGACAGGGCGCGGGGACTGCGGGAACCATCGCGCCCTTGCGCAACGTGGTGCTGTTTTCCGCGCTGGTAGAGCGCGTCATGGGGCGGCCCTATGGCCTGCCCGGCATGGCCACCTTCCACGGCCGCAGCGGCCTGGGCAAGACCTTCGCGGCCATCTTCGCGGCCAACAAGCACCGCGCCTACCACATCCAGATCAAGAGCGTGTGGACGCGCAAGCACATGCTGGCCAGCATCCTGGCCGAGATGGGCATCCGTCCGGCGGGCACCATCCCGCAGATGATGGACCAGGTGGGCGAACAGCTCTCGCTGTCCCGCCGCCCGCTCTTCATCGACGAGGCTGACCACCTGCTGGTCAAGGGCATGATCGAGGTGGTGCGCGACATCTACGAATCAAGCCAGGCGGCCATCATCCTCATCGGCGAGGAAGGCCTGCCGCAGAACCTGACGCGCTACGAGCGCGTGCACGGCCGGATGCTCGACTGGCAGGCCGCCCAGCCCGCCTGTGAGTCTGACGCCCGCGTGCTGGCCAAGCTGTACTGCCCCACGGCCACAGTGGGGCTGGATCTGCAAGCCCGGCTGCTGGAGGCCAGCGGCGGCAGCGTGCGGCGAATCTGCGTGAACCTGGACCGTGTGCGCGAGTTCGCGGTGGCGGGCGGCCTGAAGGAGATCGGCCTGGCCGAGTACCAGGGCGAGATCTTCACCGGGAACCCGGCGGGAGTGCCCCTGCGGAGGGTCGCATGAACAAGGGAGCCGTGGAGCTGGCCGCAAGCGGCAAGCCCTATGGCCGCCAGGCCATGTGGGAAGTCATGCGCACCATGCGCCGGTTCACCTACGCGGACCTGTTCCGCTGGGACCGCGACACGGTGAGGGACTACGTGCAGCGCCTGCTGGCTGGCGGTTTTCTCAAGGCCGACCGCTCCGGGGGGCGCTTCACGCGGATCGTGTTCGAGCTGGTGCGCGACGTGGGCATGGAGGCCCCGAAGCTCCAGCGTGACGGCAGCCCGTCTCTCATGGGCCGCTGCCGCGAGAACCTGTGGCGGGCCATGAAGATGGGCGGCACGTTCACTTACGTGGACCTCGCCGTGACCGCGAGCACCGAGGACGTGCGGGTCTCCGAAGAGGACGCGCGGTGCTACGTCAAGCACCTCCTGCACGCCGGGTACCTGGCCGTCCAGAAGCCCGCCACGCCGACCTCCAAGGCCGTCTACCGCCTGGCCAAAAACACCGGTCCTCTGTCGCCCATGGTGACGCGGGCCAAGGTGGTCTTTGACCCCAACCTGGGCCGCATCGCCTGGCACGAGGAGATCGACGCATGAGCCCGACCGCCAAGAAGAAGGCCGTGGACACCGCCCGCGCCGCCTGGGCCGAGCTGGGCGGCTGCCCGGACTGGATCACCACCCTGGCCGAGGAATGCGATCGCACCAGCCAGCGCCAGGTGGCCGATCGCATCGGCTACAGCGCGGGCGCGGTGAATCAGGTTCTGGCCGCCAAGTACAAGGCTCCGCTGGTCCGCATCGAGCAGGCCGTGCGCGGGGCCTACCTCTCCGCCGTGGTCAACTGCCCGGCAGCGGGCGAGATCGCGGCGGATCGCTGCCTGGAGATCCAGAGGCAGCCCTGGGCAGCCACCAACCCCCAGCGCGTGCGGCTGTACACCGCCTGCCGCAGCGGCTGCATCCACAGCAGAATCAACTCCAAGGAGGCATCATGATCCACGAGAAGATCGACGGCGTAACCAAGACCCTGCGCGGGTTGGGCGGCCAGGTGCACCCGGAAGTGTACGAGCTGCTGCGCGTGGCCTGCGCCGAGCTGAAGGACGCCTCGGATTCGGCACGCCACCTGGAGTCGGCCGTGCTCGTCATCACCATCCCCGTCGCCAACATCAACAGACAGTAGGAGGAAGCGCATCATGGAAGGTTACATGGAGAACGCCCAGGGGCACCAGGTGCCGCTGGCCCAGGTACAGGAAATCGACAAGGCCCGGCACGAGCTGGTCATGGAGAAGGTGGCCAAGGTCAAGGCCATGCACGAGCTGCTGGGCAAGCTCAAGGTCGAGCTGATGGCCGACGTGGGCGCGTTCGTGGCCCTCTCCGCCGAGCGGTACGGGGCCAAGGTGGGCGGCGACAAGGGCAACGTGACCCTGCTGTCCTACGACGGCAAGTTCAAGATCGCCCGCCAGGTGGCCGAGCACATCACCTTCGACGAGCGCCTCCAGGCCGCCAAGGCCCTCATCGACGAGTGTCTGAAGGACTGGACCCAGGGGACGCGCAGCGAGATCCAGGCGCTCATCGACCAGGCCTTCCAGGTCGACAAGGAGGGCAAGATATCCACCACCCGCATCCTGGGCCTGCGGCGCCTGGACATCACCGACGAGCGCTGGCTGGGGGCCATGCAGGCCATTGGCGACAGCATCCAGGTCACGGGCACCAAGTCCTATGTCCGCATCTACGAGCGCCAGGAGAGCGGGGCCTACACGGCCATCCCGCTGGATATGGCGGCGGTTTAACCTCAACCCAAGGAGCAAGGACCATGACCAAGGCGGAACTCATCTCCATGGTGGCCGAGGCCACCAAGAGCAAGAAGTCGGACGTGGAGCGCATCGTGAACAGCCTGGGCGACGTGGCAGCGGCGGAGCTGCTGGGCGGCGGGGAGGTCTCCCTGCCGAGCCTGGGCAAGCTGAAGGCCCACAGCTGCAAGGCTCGCACGGGGCGCAACCCGCGCACCGGCAAGCCCCTTGAGATCGCGGCCAAGACCACCGTGCGGTTCACCGTGGGCAAGGCGCTCAAGAACGCCCTGAAGGCCTGACAAACATGCGAAACCGCCCCGGCCCTCCAAGGTCGGGCGCGGTCGCCCAGGCGTGGTTGCCTGGGCCTGATGAGCAGCCAGCGGAAAGAAAAACCCCCTGTGACCGAGAGGCCACAGGGGGGAGAATATTCCAAGGGGGGAATCGAACCCCCGACCCAAGCCTTAGCAGGGCTTTGCTCTATCCACTGAGCTACCTGGGCACATCATTCGACAACACCAAATAACAACTGCTGACAGGCGGTCAAGGCTCAAGGTCCAGTTATTTTTCGGAGGCACCGATGCAGTTCTTCGACACCCGCAAGTCCCTGCTGGCCAAGGTGCACATCGCCAAGGCCCAGCTCAAGCTGGGCGAGGGAGAGTACCGCGCGATCCTGGCCAGGCATGGCGTGGAGTCCTCCAAGGATCTGGACACGAAGGGCCTGGAGAAGCTGCTCACACACATGGAGAAGCTGGGATGGGAGGCCAAGACCGCCCGCAAGCGAAAGGGCGACAAGCACGGCGCACCAGCCAACCTGGGCCGGGGGCACGGCAAGGGCAACGCCAAGCCCTACGACCGTTCCTTGCTCCTGACCAAGATCGAGGCGCTGCTGTCCGAGAAGGGCACGGACCAGGGCAAGCATGTGCCCTGGGACTACGCGGCGGCCATCCTGAAGCGCATGTACAGGGTCGACCGCCTGGAGTGGGCCACAGCCGAGCAGCTGCGCGGGGTCATGGTGGCATTGATGAAGGGCGGCAAGCGTAAGCGGCGCACCGCACCAAAACTGCCGGAGGCGGAACATGCCGCGCCCTGACGTCGCTACCTCGCTGCCGGAGCATATCCTGGCGCAGCTGCCCGGCGTCCTGGCCACCGTGGCGAGTGCGGCCGGGCTGCCTGCGGCCATACAGCTGGCCAAGACGCGCGGAGGTGGCCGGGCCTACATCCCCGCACCTGAGGCTCTGCACGCGGAGCACTGGCTTGTGCAGGCCACCGGCCAGGAGGCGGCGCGCGCCATCGCCAAGGCCCTGGGCAGCGGCGAGGTGGAAGTGCCCCTCGGCCCCTTCGCGGGCAACCGGGCGAGCGTTTGGGCGGCCATTGAACGCGCATTGAACGCCGGGCAAGGCGTCGAGCAGACCGCGCGCCAGGTTGGCGTCAGCGCCCGCACCGTGCGCCGCCACAAGGGCGAAGAGAGCGGCGGCAGCGAGGGGTGGTGCAAGCTGCCTGGGGTATGATTCTTCTTGTAAAAATGAGGCGTTCAAGCTAACTGGTCGCAATCCTAACGAGAGTGGAGACATAGTGAAGACAGGGTGCACAATAGTGGATTTGTACTGTGGTTGCGGTGGGTTCACACTCGGGGCCGAGTTGGCTGGCTTTCGTTCCCTCGCCGCAATCGACATCGATCCAGTTCTTCAGTCATCCTACCGCCTCAACTTCCCACGGACGAAAGCCATCCAAGGCAACGTTGCAGACATCGACATTGCAACGTGGCGGCATTTCCTCGGAACCAACCGCCCCGATGGAGTGATCGGCGGTCCCCCTTGCCAAGGATTCAGCCGCATCGGCAAAAGGCGCAAGGATGACCCAAGAAACAGCCAGGTTCATCACTTCTTCCGGCATGTAAATCTGTTGAGCCCGAAGTTCTTCGTAATGGAAAATGTTGAAGGGTTGCTCGATGCCGAGAACGTTAACGTTCTACAAAGTGGCATCGAACTCGTAGCAAAGCGTTACCACATATGCTCCCCGACCATCGTGAACGCTGCTGACTTTGGAGCGGCCACCAACCGGCACAGAGTGGTCGTGATTGGTTACGACCCGGAGCGTATGGATGCTGTTTCCGTCGGCGACATTGCCACGTTGCCATCGGGTGAACGTTCGACGGTTCGAGATGCCATCGCGGATCTTCCCTCTCCGATTCCGGACCTGAAAAAGCCTTCCGATTTCGGGTGGTCCGAATACCCCGAGGTCGATGTCGCCGGGCTTTCGGAATATGCAGTTAGATTAAGATGCTCGCCGCCAGCCGGGCTAGGATGGGATGAAGCCATCACGAAACTTCAGTCCGGGATCGTTTCCGGTTTGTTCTCGACCATGCATAGCGTAGCAGTCGCCAAGCGCTATGCCGAGACACCTCCCGGAAGGAGCGAACCCATAAGCAGATCGCAAAAGCTGGCATGGAACGGCCTCAGCCCGACGTTGAGAGCGGGGACCGGGAGAGACAAAGGGGCTTTCCAGGCAGTTCGCCCTCTGCACCCAGAAGAAGGCCGAGTCATCACCGTCCGCGAGGCTGCCAGAATTCAGGGCTTCCCTGACTGGTTCGTTTTTCATCCCACCAAGTGGCACAGCTTCCGAATGATAGGGAACAGCGTTTCGCCTTTCGTTTCATATGCGATATTGCATTATCTGAACGCGAAACTCGCAGTACCCCTTGCTGCCTAATCGTCTATCGTGTATGAGTTCAATACATAACCTAGGGGAGGTGCGGACGTGGCGAAAAGAGAGGGCAAAGAGTTTTTAGTCGATACACGTCCCAATAAAAGACTCGTCGTAGACGGCCTCACCCGGGACCTCAGCACCGAAGCATGCATCTTTGACCTGATAGACAATTCGGTCGATGCAGCCCGTGAAACGATTCTGAAAAGACTCGGCGAGAACGGCGTAGAAGAACCAACTCGACCATTCTCCGGTTTTTCCATTAAGCTCACTCTGAGCGGATCAGGATTGATCGTCGAAGACAACTGCGGCGGTATTCCCGTGGCACAACTCAAAGCACTTGTGCTCCGCTTTGGTCAGCCTTCGCAGCATATATTAGGAATCGGGGCTTTCGGTGTTGGCCTGAACCGAGCCCTTTTTAAATTGGGCAAGATCAGTAGCCTCAAGACCGACACCGGAGCCGAAAGGGCCGAACTTCTTCTGGATGTAAATCAGTATATTAAAGACGACAAGAATTGGAACCTACCTGCTCTTGAATTCCCGACAAGTGGTAAGGCTGGGACCACAATCGAGATAAGCAGCCCAACGGAAGAAATCTCCTTATCGTTTTCCAGCGCGGGCTTCATTGATGAAATTCGAAAGGCCATCGGACAACGCTACGGACGCTTTATCGGACTCGGACTCGTGGTCGAGGTCAATGGAGAGGTCGTTCGAAATGGCGAAATTCAGATCCGTGAAAACGGCCCTTTCCCGATTGAATATAAATTCTTCAAGGCTGACTGCGGAGTGTCCGTTTTCATTGAATGCGGACAACACATCCTGCATCGCTTTTCCGCAGAGCAAGATTATGATCTAACGAGGAACAGCTCGCTTACCAATGAGTTCGGGTGGTCAATCCTCTGCAACGATAGAGCAATCGTTCTATTCGATAGAAGTTCAAAGACGGGTTGGGACACGAAATTCCATACTGAATTCTACGGGTTTGTCGGCAGGGTCAACTTTCAATGTGATGACCCCTCTATGTTGCCTTGGAATACAGCGAAGACTGATGTCGATCTCAACAATAAGCCCTATCAGTCTGCTCTTCGTGCCATGCGGGAATTCACCGAGAAATGGCGTTCGTTCGCGAATAGAGCAAAGACGGTGAAAAGAACTGGAGGACAGCTTTCTTCAATTCCCCCTGCTCCAGTTCAGCAAGCGCAGCCTGCCCCAGCGTCTGCCGCTCCCAAACCACAACCTGCTACCGCAGCACGCCAAGGTACGGTCTCTAAACCTGTCGGCAAACCATGCCCGGCCCAAAAACCAACAATCAAAGAAGACCATAATCAATTTCGAACGATCTTGCCGAACGATGTCGATGAAAAATATTGTCCCGAAAAGCTTCTCACTCTCGTTCATGAAGCTAAACGGCTCGATCTCCCATCGCTCTCCTACTCTGGATTGGCTTTGATTCGCATTCTTTATGAATCGTCTGTGATTACATACTGTATACGTCACAATATCATTAACGAATTGAACAATCACAGTATTGCACAGCGTGAGAAAGGCATTAGGCGACCGCTTACCAAGGAAGAGAAAAATCTTTTCGTCGCGAAAATGGAAGAAATGAATTCTTTCCTTAGCAACAACAGCGCCATATGGGGCGCAACAAAGGTCATATACATCAAGCAAAGTCAAAAGAGAATGGTAGAACACATGCCAATTCTCAATGGCGTGATGCATAATCCTTTTCAATTGATCAACCGATTGGAAGCAATGCAAATACGCGATGATGTTCTTCCTGTTCTCCGCCATTTGATAGAGCAGTAGCAAAGTCTGATGGATGCCCGTTACAGTTGGCCTTGACCTCCAACCTAACGTACCATAGCAACACCATAATGGAAAATGTGGGGGCGGTGATGGTTGAGGACGATGACACACCAAAGGCAGCTCAGGATGATGAAGAGGAGCCCTCGCTGAAGGAAGAGCGTCGCTGGAAGCTCTTTTCCGATACCCGCAAAGCATATATCGCCAGTAAAAATGACCAATCAAATCTGAAAGACAAATACGTACTGGCTCTGTCGTCCGCTTCTCTCGCCCTCTCTATTACGTACATCGAAAAGATTCTTCCCGCAGGCGAGGTGAAATACCCTGCACTACTTCTTTTCTCGTGGGCATTATTTGCTTTTTCGCTCGTGTCCACAATCGTGGTATACAATACTGGCGTTCGCTGCCATGACGATTACATCAAGCAAATAGATGAAAAATACGAAGCCGATGAGGATTTTCGAAATATTAGTTCGAAGCGAGACGAGGTAATTGACTTGCTGAACCAGTTTTCCTTGTGGGGCTTCGTGGCCGGATTGATCACTTTTGGAGCTTTCGCTGCGATAAATTTTATTTCAAGGCTTCCAGGGTAGCCGTAACACAAAAGGAGCGTCCGATGAGTAAAAAAGCACCTCCGCCCTCGCAACCGGTTAAGCCTACCTCTCTGAGTCCGGCAAAGACCCCGGCAAAAACCCCGGCAAAGGCCCCAGCAAAGGCCCCAGCAAAGGCTCCGGTGACAGGTGCAGTAATCCCCACGAAGCCAGCTCCGGACGGCCCGAAACGGAAATGAATGACCAGGCGCAGATGGCCGTCATTGGACCGTCTGCGCCTGGCCCCTCCCTCTTGACCCCCCCGCCCCGCACATGCCAGAATCCCAGATACTGCCATAAGACCAACGCCCCCTGACACTTGTCCGCGTTAGAGCGCGGCCCCCGCCAACGTACTCTGTCCTCTACGGATGCGGCGTTCTGCCGTCATCAACTCCTCCAGCCTCCTCTCGGCTTTACGCCGGGCCGGGAGGGGGCACCGGGGGGCAACCGTGGAGGCATCATGAATCGCATCAAGGCTCTTCTTGCCTGGATTGACTCCAGGCGCATGGGCTGGTCCACCTTCGCCACCATCGCCCTGGCTCTGCTCGTGGCTGTCATCGCCCCGCACCAGGTGGCGGTGCTGCTCTACAAGCTAGTCTGCATCTCCGCCGGAGCCGTCACGCTCTTCCTGGTGATGCGCGAATTGCTCGACTGCAACCGGCCCAGCAAGCTCTTGCTGCCGCCGGACGAGAGCGGCCACCGCGAGGCCAAGCCCGGCTGCGAGGTGCGGCTCTGGATCGCCATCGCGCTCCAGGGCCTGGCAGGGCTCGCCGGGGCCGTGGCCATGGCCCTGGCGCTGTAGGGGCTGGCGATCATGCGCAGGTGGCTGGCCAGCCTCGTCGCGGCAGTGCCGGACGATGCCTTGCTGTGTGCGGGGCGCGTCCTGGGGAGCATCATCAACGGGTTCTTTCTGGGCATCGGTTTCGCCCTGTCCGCCCGGTTCCTGGAGGCCCTCGCCCGAGTGCTCGCTTGCGCCGCCGCAGTTGTGGCCCTCTCGCCCTTGTGCGCCCACGCTGAACCTATCCCCGCCGCTGCCCAGCGGTATCGCTCCGAGGTCATCCGTGCGGCTCGTTGCGAGGTCGGTCTTGATGCCCCGGTGGCCGTGTTCGCGGCGCAAGTCGAACAGGAAAGCGGCTGGAACCCGCAGGCGGTTTCGCCCGTGGGCGCGCGCGGCCTGGGCCAGTTCATGCCCGGCACGGCGCGGGACATGGCCCGCACCAGGCCGGACCTCGGCCCGGCCAGCCCCACCAACCCCGGCTGGGCCATCCGCGCGCTGGTGGCCTACGACCTGGCCAACCTCAAGCGCATCCGGGCGGCCAGCCCGAGCGACGCCATGGCCAAGGCTCTGGCGGCCTACAACGGCGGCCTCGGCTGGGTGTACCGCGACGAGGCCTTGGCCGCGCGCCAGGGCCTCGACCCCGCCAGGTGGTGGGGCAACGTGGAGCTGGCCAACGCCGGGCGGTCCATCGCCGCCAAGCGCGAAAACACGGGCTACCCGAGGCAGATCCTGCTGCGGCGTCAGCCCAAGTACCTGGCCTGGGGGCCGGGTGTGAACTGTGAGGGGGTGCGCTGATGTGGGGCCTGCTTAAAACCTTCGGCGGCACTGCGCTGAACTGGTTCACCGGTATTTCTTGGACGCCCATCCTGCTGGTGCTCGCCCTTGCGGGCACCCTCGGCGGCGTTTGGTGGGGCTGGAGCCACGGTTCGGCCAGCGCCCGCAATGAGTTGCAGGCGGAGTATGCGGCCAACGTGGCCGCCGCCTACCGCGAGGCCGCAGGCAAGCAACAGGCGGCCATCACCCGCGCCAACTCCCTGGCCATGGAAGTCTACAACGCTCGGCGCGAGCTGGTCACGGCCCGCGCCGACATAACCCGGAGGATCGCCCATGCGGCCGCGACTGTTCCTGCTGATTGCAGCTATGGCCCTGAATTTGTGGGCTTGTGGAATGAGGCCCTCGGCCTGTCCTCCGCCGATCATCATCAAGACGCCGGTACCGGCGGAGCTGAAGGCAACGCCACAGCCGCCGGACCCGTTGACGCCGGGGTACGCGGATACGCATCCGTGAAGCCCGTAGACCTGTTGGCCCACATCCGCGACGTGGGCCAGTGGTGCCGCGAAGCCGTGGCCGTGAGCGCGGCGCGGCTCAAGCTCCTGGAGGACACGCCGTGACCCTTGCCGAATTTGCAGCCACCAGCCAGGCCTGGGCTTTCGGGCTCACGTGCCTCGTCGGCCTGGTGCAAGTCCTGGTGCTTTGGGCGCTGTGGAGCCTGCGCAAGGCCTTTGTGACCCCGCAGAAGTGCGAGGAGTGCCGCCAGGCCTGCCGCAAGGAAGTGGGCGAGCGGCTGGCCAGGCAGGAGGCCAACGCCGGGGAGCTGCACGACAAGGTGGCCCAGACACCCACCAAGGACGCCTTGGCCATCGTGGACAAGGAGAACGAGGGCGTGCGCGGCGACATCAAGGCGCTGGCCGCCACGGTGCAGGGACAGCAGGAATTGATGAAGCGCTTTGAACGCCAGCTGAACCTGCTCATGGAGCATCATTTGGGGAGGAGACCGTGAACAGTTTTGAACGCCTGTTGAACGAGGACCGCCGCCTGGTCATTCTGCGCCTGCTGGCGGAGGATCCCGGCTACCGGCTCAATGTCTACGTGCTGCGCCCCTCCCTGGAGGCCATGGGCCACACGGTGAGCCACGACAAGATCGAGACGGACTTGGCCTGGCTGGCCGAGCAGGGTCTGGTGACGGTGGAGCACGCCTCTTGCGTCACAGTGGGCAAGCTCACCCCGCGCGGGGCGGACGTGGCCGCTGGCCGCGTGACGACGCCCGGCGTGAAGCGTCCCGAGCCGGAGGCGTAGACCATGCCGCGCAAGTCCACCGTTCGCCGCCTGCCGCCCGAACTGCGCGAACAAATCGGCGCGCTCCTCGACGAGGGCCGCACGCTGGACGAGATCACCGCGCACCTGAACCAGCTGGGCGCGGCCGTGTCCCGTTCGGCCATCGGCCGCTACAAGCAGCACCTCGACAAGGTGGGTGAGAAGATCCGCCGCAGCCGCGAGGTGGCCGACGCGCTCATCGCCAAGCTTGGCGCGGCCCCGGAATCCAAGTCCACCAGGCTCAACGTGGAGCTGATGCACGGCGCGCTCCTGGATCTGCTGCTCAAGGTGAACGAGGACGGCGAGACCGGCGAGGGGGGCGAGGGCAAGGGCGTGACCCTGGAGCCCATGGGCGCCATGCTCCTGTCCAAGGCCCTGGACCATCTTTCCCGCGCCAGCAAGGCTGACGCCGACCTGGTGGGCAAGATCCGCGAGCAGGCCGAGGCCGCCGCGCGCAAGGCCGCCGCAGAGACCGCCGTCACCGCCGCCCGCAAGGGCGGGCTCTCCGCCGAGTCGGCGGACGCCATCCGCCGCGAGATCCTGGGGATCAAATGAGCACCCCGGCCGTCCTTCTGCCCTACCAGCAAGCCTGGGTGGCGGACCAGTCGCCCGTCAAGGTGGGCGAGAAGAGCCGCCGCGTGGGCTTCTCCTGGGCCGAGGCCAGCGACTGCGCGCTCATCGCCGGATCCGTGTCCGGAGCGGGCGGCATGGACTGCTGGTACGTGGGCTACAACCAGGACATGGCCAAGGAGTTCGTCCGCGACGCGGCGGATTGGGCGCGCCAGTACCAGCTGGTGGCCACGGAGGTGCAGGAAGAATATCTGAAGGACGAGGACAAGGACATCCTCACCTTCGTGGTCAAGTTCGCCTCGGGCTTCCGCGTCACGGCCCTGTCGAGCCGCCCCTCGAACCTGCGCGGCAAGCAGGGCGT
>JANXYI010000267.1 GCA_025350085.1 Deltaproteobacteria bacterium | reverse complement strand
GCGGCCCGCCCTGCCCGCCCCTGTGGCCAGCTCGCCCGTGGACGTCAAGCCGCAGAAGGGCCGGGACGAGGTGCGCTTCCGGGCCGACCGCCGCAACCCCGAGGATGCGCGCCTGGCCGAGATCATCTCCGGCACAGCCCCGGGCCAGACGCCCCAGGCCGCTGCTGCACCGGCCAGGATCGCCCCGGCCCAGGGCCAGGGCGCGCGGCCCTGGGAGCTGCGCCAGCAGGTGCAGAAGACCGTGCTGCCTCCGGCCGGCGCAGAGGGCGCCACGCTGCCGCCCCTGGCCGAGGCCGCTTCCGCCCAGCCTTCCCCGGCATCGGCCCCGGCCCCAGCCCCGGCCGACGCCCACGCCCCACAGGCCTCCCCGCCCCCTGGCCCGGGCAATGCCTCGGACCACGGTCCGGCCTCCAAGCCCGACGCCAACGCCACCAAGCCTGAGGCCAAGGACGCCCACGCCGCACCGGCCAAGGAACCGGCCAAGGACGCCCACGGCAAGGAGGGCGCCAAGGAGCCTGCCGGGCCAGCCACGGAGCAGCAGATCAAGGACAAGCTGCTCATGGCCCAGTCGAACATGGTCAGCGGGGCGTGGACCCAGGCCGTCAGCGGTCTGGAAGCCCTCATGCACGAGCCGAACCTCAAGGGCGACATGCGCGAGGAGTACCTGTACTCCCTGGCCGACACCTACATGCAGGCCTACAGGGACAGCCAGACCGCCAACTACGACAAGATCGCCGGGGCGCAGCAGGCGGCCATGAACGCCAACCAGAAGTCCAGGCGCGTGCCCCGCGCCCTGCTCAACCTGGGCCTCTTGAACCTCAAGGTGGGCAACCTGAAGGAGGCCCTGGCCTATTTCAGCATCATCAAGAAGAAGTACCCGCTGGACCAGAACGCGCCCCTGGTGCCCTTCTCCCTCGGCGAATACTACCGGGGCAAAGGCGACCTGCAGAAGGCCGCGGACCAGTACCAGCAGCTCGTCCAGGACTACCCGGACAGCAAGCTGACCAAGGAGACGGCCTACCTCCTGGCCCAGACCCTGCGCAAGCTCGGAAAATTCGACAAGGCCTTCCAGATCGTGGACTACATCGACAAGCGCTGGCCGGTCTTCTACATGGAGGCCCCGGATTTCCTGCGCCTGGCGGCGGAGGTCGAGGAAAAGGTGGGCAAGCTGGCGCAGGCCAAGGACCACTTCTGGACCTACTACAACCTGAACCCGGCCGCCGAGTTTGCGGACGTGACCCTGGTGCGCATCGGCGACATCTTCCTGCGCCTGAAGAAGCCCGCCGCGGCCAAGGAGGTCTACCAGAAGGCCGTGCGCGACTTCCCGGACCGCGAGGGCGGGCAGGTGGCGCGCATGCGCATCGCCGAGGAAGGCAGCTACGACGACCCGACCATGACCGAGATGGTCTCGGTGTTCGCCCGGCCCGAGGCCCTCAAGCCCAACGAGACCTACGAGCTCATCATCACCAAGTATCCGCAGAGCCCGCTGGCGCCGTTGGCCCAGATCAAGCTCGGCATGTGGCAGTTCTACTCCAAGTCCTACCTGGAGGCCATGAACACGGCCAGCTCGTTCCTGGAGAAGTACCCCAAGAGCCCGCTCATCGGCAAAGCCAAGGAGCTGGGCTTCCAGGCCTTTCTCCAGGCCCTGCCGCTGCTCGTCCAGGAGGGCAACTACCAAAGGGTGATGCAGCTCTTCGATAACGCCGTGTTTGTCAAGGAAAACCAGGACAAGATCGGCGACGACGCGCGCATGGCCATTGCCGTGAGCGCCTGGAAGCGCGGCGATCCGGACCGCGCCCTCAAGCTGGCCGGGAAATTCCTGGGCAAGCAGCAGGTGCCCAAGTACTCGGAGATGGCCCTTGACCTGGCCATGAACATTTTCATGGAGCGCAAGGAGTGGACCCGCATCTCGGACCTGACGGCCAAGGCCTCGGCCGCGTGGAAGCTCTCGCCCCGGCAGAAGGTCCAGTTCGAGCAGGCGAGGGCCATGGCGCTGGAGAACCAGGGCGACAGCGAGAAGAGCATCCCGCTCTGGACGCGCATCGCCTCGGACCCGAGCACGGATCTGCCCACGCGCGCCTTTGCCACCTACACCCTGGCCAAGGCCGCGGCCCGCAAGCAGGACATGCAGCGCCTCTTCGCCCTGTCCCAGGAGGCGCTCTCCCTGCTCCTGCAGGCCCATGGCGACAAGGACAAGATCAAGGACTGCCTGCTCATGACCATCAGCGCCACGGAGCGCTCCGGCCGCTTTACCGAGACCGCCAAATGGGCCAAGGAGTTCGACCGCATCATCCCGGACAGCGACCCGGACTGGGCGCCGGTGCGCCTGCGCTTGGCCGAGATCTACCGCCAGGGCGGGCAGCTCGACGAATGGAAGACCCTGCTCACAGACATCGCCCAGAAGAAGCCGGGCACGGTCTATGCGCGCATGGCCTCCCAGGCGCTGGAGTCGAGCGCGCTGGACCAACGCCTTCAGAGGTATCTGCTGAACAACAAACCCGGGCGCTAGCCGGGCAGCCCGCGGGGCGCCTCCGGTCCTCTTTCCAGTGGATCGGCCGCCAAACCCTCTTGACCGTTCCGGCCTGAATGAACACTCTCTGCAGACATCACAGCCCGTCGCCCCAGGCGACCAGGAGGACCCTATGCCCCTGCCACACGCCGCCAGCCTGGACCGCCAGCCCGCTGTTGCCGGCCAGTTCTACACGAACGACATGGAGGCCCTGCGCCTGGAGGTGCGCGGGTACCTGGAAGCGGCCGAGCGCAGGTCCAGTGTGCCCTCCATCCTGACCATGGCCCCCCACGCGGGCTACTATTTCTCCGGGGCCGTGGCCGGGGCTACGCTGGGCCGCGCCAACCTGGCCGAGACCGTGCTGCTGCTCGGCCCCAACCACACTGGCCTGGGCAAGCCCTTCGCGATCTGGCCCGAGGGCCGCTGGCAGTATCCCGGCGGCGCCCTCTCCGTGGACACCGAGCTCGTGGAGCACCTCTGCGCCGCGGAAGGCCGCCTCACGCCGGACACCCTGGCCCACCAGCGCGAGCACTCCCTTGAGGTGCTCATCCCCTTCCTGGCCGAGATCAACCCGGCCACGCGCATCG
>JANXYI010000257.1 GCA_025350085.1 Deltaproteobacteria bacterium | reverse complement strand
CTGGGGCACACGGACCGCTCCATGGTCGTGATCCCGAACCGCAAGATCGTGGGCGAAATCCTTCACAACTGCGGCCGGATACGGCAACTGAACATCGCCGTGGGCGTGTCCTACGCAACCGACGTCACCGTCGCCCTGGGCCTGGTGGAGGAGATTCTGCGCCAGAACCCCCGCGTGCTGCACGACCCGGCGCCCGTATTCGGGGTGGCGCAACTCGCTGATTCCAGCGTGACAATCAGCGTCTCTCCGTGGGTCAGCGTCCCCGACTACAGTCCGGCCACGAGCGAGATCAACAGGGCCATACTGGAGACGTTCCGGGCACAGAACATCGACATCCCCTTCCCGCAGCGGGAAATCAGGATGCTCGGGAGTGGCGCATAAGTTGTATTGCAGCGTGGTGTTCCGCAACCGTCTGAAAAGTCGCCCGAGCCAGTACGTCAAAACAAAGGGGAGCCCTTGCGGACTCCCCTCTTCATTTCCCTCTTCGGAATTCTTTCGCGGAATGAACGACGCGAAGCGTCCTAAATCCTGACCGGCAGCTTCTGCGGCAGCCCGGCAAGCACCTTGCCGTGCTCCTTGTCCACTTCCTTGTCCACCAGCGTGCGTTCGGCGTGGCGGTAAGTCAGGCGGAAGGTCAGGTTGCGCGTCGCCTCCGAGGCATCCGCGGCCTTGTTCTCGGGCACGTAGACCGCCACCAGGGCCAGGCTTTCGAGCTGCCTGGGCCGGAGGTCGCGGATGGCCGCCTCCACGTCCTGGCTCTTCAACGTGGCCGGGCAAATGACCGTCACGTCGCGGCGCACGGGCGGGAACTTGGGCAGGCTGCGGAACGCGGGCGTTGTGGCGCGGGAAAGCGTGCGCAGCCGGTCCGCGTCAATGTCCGCCAGCCAGATGTCCTTGCGGGCGTGGTAGGCGTCCGCAATCTTTGGCTGCACCCGGCCAATACGGCCAATGAGCTTGACTCCATCCTTACAGGGTACTTCGACCCGAACGCAGGGCTCCAGGTACGGGTGGCCGGGCTCCAGGACATAGTCCGCAACGCCAAGACGGTAGTGCCCGAGCAGGTTCTCCACCAGCCCCTTGACGTCCAGGTAGTCGGCCTCGCCCTGCTCCCACGGCCATTCCTGGCTGTGGCGCAGGCCGTGCACCAAGAGGCCCAGCCGCGAGTTCTCGGCCGCGCTGGTGTCGGACGTGGCATCAGCGACAAAGGCCTTGGCCACCTCGAACAGCCGCAGGCTGGCGTTGCCCTGGCTGAGGTTGTGGCGCACGTTGTTGAGGAGCCCTGGCGCGATCTCGGTGCGCAGCACGTCCTGGTCCTCGGAGAGCGGGTTGGCGATGCGGATGCGGCCTTCCACGGGCAGGTTCAGGCGGTCCAGGTCGTCGGTGCCCACGAAGCTGTAGTTGATGGCCTCGCGCAGGCCAGCGCCCACGGCCCAGGCCTTGAGGCCCTGGATGAAGCCGAACTCGGTGTCGGACATCTGCACGGAATCCAGCGACTTGGAGATCTTGGGCAGCACGGCCGGGATGCGGTCCAGGCCATGCACACGGCCGCACTCCTCGAACAGGTCCACCTCGCGCTCCAGGTCCAGGCGGTGCGGGGGCGAAGAAACGCGCCAGCAGGCCTGGGCAACGTCGTCAACGCCGCAGCCCAGGCCAATGAGCGTGGTGCGGCAGAACTCCGGGGTCAGGGTGAGGCCGAGCAGCGCGTTGCAGCGGTCGAGCCGGAAACCGTGCTCCCGGCTGGCCCAGGGCTTGGGTTCGCTGACCGCGATGCCGGTCATGACCTTTGCGCCGGAGACCTCGGCCATGAGCTGCGTGGCGCGCTCAAGCGCGAACAAGGAGCCCACCTGGTCCACGCCACGTTCAAAACGATAGGACGCCTCGCTCGGTAGGGCGAGCCTGCGGGCGGTCTTGCGGATGGTGCCGGGCCGGAAGATGGCGCATTCGAGCAAGACCTCGGTGGAGGCGTCGCTGATGCTGGAGTTGGCGCCGCCCATGACGCCCGCGAGCGCCACCGGCCGCTCGGCGTCCCAGATGAGCAGGTCGGACCCGAGGAGCTTGCGCTCCGCCCCGTCCAGGGTGGTGATGCTCTGCCCGTCTTGCGCCGGGGCCACGCGGATGACGTCCCCCTTCAGCAGCGAGCGGTCAAAGGCGTGCAGGGGCTGGCCCAGTTCCATCAAAATGTAGTTGGTCACGTCCACGATGTTGCTGATGGGCCGCTGGCCAATGGCGAGCAGGCGGTAGCGCAGCCAGTCGGGCGAGGGGCCGATCTTGGCGCCGGTCAAAACGCGCGCGCGGTACACCGGGCAGAACTCACCGTCCGGGATGTCGATGCGCACGGTCTTGGTGGCGTCGCCCGCAGCCGCGTCCTCGACCAGATTCAGCCTGGGCATGGTCAGGGGCAGGCCAAAGCCGAGCGCCGCCTCGCGCGCGATGCCGAGCACGGACAGGCAGTCGGCGCGGTTCGGGGTGATGGAAACCTCGATGACCTCGCGCTCCAGATGCAGCGCGTCGACAAGTAGCTGGCCGGGCCGGAAGGACTCCGGCAGGACCATGATGCCTGCGTGCTCCTCGGACAGGCCCAACTCGCGCTCGGAGCAGATCATGCCGCGCGACTCGACCCCGCGGAGCTTCGCTCTTTTAATTTCCATGCCGCCGGGCATGGTGGTGCCGATGAGCGCAACCGGAACGTTCTGGCCCTTGGCCACATTGGGCGCGCCGCAGACGATGGCGAGGGTTTCAGGCTGGCCAACGTCCACGGTGCAGACGGAGAGATGGTCGGACTCCGGGTGCGGGGCGCGCTCAAGCACATGGCCGACCACGATCTGCGCGATGGACTCGAAGGGGTCGAGGATGGCCTCGACCTCCAGGCCCTGCATGGTCAGCCGGTCGGCCAGATCCTTAACAGTGCCGGTGTAGGGCACGAATTCACGGAGCCACTGCAAGCTTACATGCATATCCGCCTCGCGGCTATCGGGGGCTGGTGTCCCCGGGGGTGTGGATGCGCGCAGGCCCTCGCGGCCGGTATGCCGGAGGCCGCGCGCAAAAAGGGCG
>JANXYI010000195.1 GCA_025350085.1 Deltaproteobacteria bacterium | reverse complement strand
TATTCGCACAGGCAAACATCGGTGATGGCCACGAGCTCCGGGAAGCGGTCCTTCAGCCTGCGCACGGCCTCCTGCACGATGCCCTCGTCAGCGTAGGCCTGGGAGCCGATCTCGTCCTTGTCTTTGGGGATGCCGAAGAGCAGCACGCTTTGAAGCCCGTTCTTGACCGCCGCAGCCACGCTCTTCTCCAACTCGCTCAGCGAGAGCTGGAACTGGCCGGGCATGGAGCCGATGGGCTTCTTGAAGCCCGCGTCGTCGGTCTCGACCACGAAGTAGGGCATGACCAGGTCCTGGGGCCTAATCTCGTTCTCGCGCACCAGGGCGCGCAGGCCAGGGCTGCGGCGCAGGCGGCGGCCCCGGAAGAAGTCCGCGAAGTCGGCATCGAGCATGTCTGCCCCCTTGCTTCTTGATCTTGTCCCGTTTGACCTCGATCCAGCCTATTTGACCGGCTCGCCGGCGATCTCTTCGTCCGTCAGGTAGCAGGCCGGGTCCTGGGCCCAGACATCGCCGTAGAAGGCCTCGGCCCGGGCGCGGAAGTTGCCGCCGCAGATGTTCAGGAACCGGCAGGTGGCGCAGCGGCCCTTGACGTGCGGCTTCTTGTCCTTGAGCTTGTGCAGCAGTTCGATGTTCGGGTCGTCCCAGATCTGGGAGAACGGGCGCTCGAGTACGTTGCCGAAGCTGTGCTGGCGCCAGAACTGGTCCGCATGAACCTGGCCGTCCCAGGAGATGCAGCCGATGCCGCGCCCGGTGCTGTTGCCCTCATTCATCTTGAGCAGCTCCATGACCTCGGCCGCGCGGGCCGGGTCTTCCTTCAGCAGGCGGTAGTAGACATGCGGGCCATCGGCGTGGTTGTCCACCGTCAGCACTTCCTTAGGCCGGCCCGCGTCGAACAGCGCGCGGGTCTCGTCCATGATCAGGTCGACCACGGCGCGGGTCTCGGCGTGGTCCAGGTCCTCCTTGATGAGCTCCGAGCCGCGGCCGGAGTACACCAGGTGGTAGAAGCAGATGCGCGGCACATCGAGCTCGCGCACGATCTTGAACAGCGTGGGCACCTCGCCCTGGTTGCGCTTATTGATGGTGAAGCGCAGGCCGACCTTGAGGCCCTCGGCCATGCAGTTCTCCACGCCCTGGATGGCCTTCTTGAAGGAGCCGGGCACGGCGCGGAACTTGTCGTGGATCTCCTCGCCGCCGTCGAGGGAGATGCCGACGTAGGACAGGCCGACGCTCTTGAGCTCGCGGGCCTTTTCCTTGGTGATGAGCGTGCCGTTGGTGGAGATCACCGCGCGCATGCCTTTCGACGTGGCAAAGCTGGCCAGCTCGACCAGGTCCTTGCGCACCAGGGGCTCGCCGCCGGAGAAGAGCATCACCGGAGCGCCGAAGGCGGCCAGATCGCTGATGAGGGCCTTGGCCTGGTCGGTGTTGATCTGGTCCGAGCCATCGACTTCCACGGCCTTGGCGTAGCAGTGCACGCACTTGAGGTTGCAGCGCTTGGTCATGTTCCAGACCACAACGGGCTTCTTGTCCTTGGAGAACTGGAGCAGGTGCGAGGGCAGCGTGCCGGACTGGCGGTTGTAGCGCAGGGCGTCGGCAGCCTCGACGGCGCCGCAGTAGAGCTTGGAAATGCCGATCATGAAAACCTCTTTCTTGGCATGGCGTTGGTGATGCGAGGCCCTCCGTATCACATTCGCGGCCGGGCGCAAAGACGAAAAAAGGGCGGCTCGCGGGCCGCCCTGGTCAGGTATGCATCGGCGGAATTTTGTCAAATTCCGCGGCTTTTCGTCCTTGTCCTGGCCTATTTGTCCAGGCGAACTTCCACGCGGCGGTTTCGCTGCCTGTTGGCCTCCGTGGTGTTTTTCACCAGCGGCCGCGTCTTGCCGAAGCCCTCGGTGCGCAGGGTTTCTGCCGCCACACCGCCGCGCTCCACCAGATAGGCCTTCACCGAGTCCGCCCGACGCTCGCTGAGCTTCTGGTTGTACTCAAGGGTGCCGACGTAATCGCAGTGGCCCGAGAGCACGACGCGGCGGCCCCTGAGGGCCTCGGACTTGAGCGCCTTGGTCAGCTCGTTCAGCAGGCCGAAGGACTCTTCGCGGATGCGCGCGGAGTCGAAGTCGAACTCGATCTTGAGGCGCAGGCAGTCGTTCACGGCCTTGCCGCCCTTGCCGGCGGAGGCCAGAAGGCCGGTGATCATGTCGCGCGAGGCGCCGCTGTCGTCGTCCGCCCCGGCCAGACGCGAGCCGCTGGCCAGGATGTTGCGCGTCATGGCCTGGGAGCTGTCGGCAAAGCCCAGCTCCTCGTCCGTGGGCGGCATCCAGGACTTGAGCGGCACGGCCATGTCGTGGGCGATCCCGGCCATGGCCTCGCTCAGGGGCGAGTCGGACAGCCGCGTGTGCAGGTTGAACAGTATCCAGTCCTGGTCCAGCTTGGCGTTGACGCGCGCGGACTGGTCCATGGACAAGAGCAGTGTGCCGCCCTTGGTCTCGTAGATGCGGATCTGCAGGGTCACGGCAGTGCTGTCGATGCTGCCGCCGGTGATCAGGTAGGGCACGATGCCCACGATGACGAGGTCGGCCCCGGCGCGGCGGGCCACGCTCACGGCCTGTTCCGGGCCGCGGTAGATGAGCTGCGGGTCATACATCAGGGTCTCGAAGACCCCCTCCCCGGTCCAGGTCTGGTGCACCAGACGCGCCAGTTCGCGGCCCACCAGCAGGTGGTTCTCCATCTTCTGGCTGATCCAGAAGGGGTACATGAGCACCTGGGGCGCGTCGGAGAGCTTGGTCCGCGGCTTCACGGCCACGGCCAGCTTGCTCTTTTCCACCGGCGCGTCGCGGAAGACCGTGCTGGGATTGCTGATGCCCGGCTGCACGTTGGCGCAGGCGGCCAGCGCCAGCGCGGCAAAGGCCATGAGGGCCAGGGCGCGGAAGATCGGTTTCATGGGCGCACTCTCGTTCGTCACGTGGTTGCCCGCGGCCGACGGAATCCCGTCGCAAACGCGGTCCTGTGCCCAGGTGCTAGCAAGATGCATACCGGCCCGAGGGAATCAGGCGGACGGGGGGAAAGGCGGACGGAGAAACGAACGGAAGAAGGCGGGCGCTATTGCAGGAGCCTGGTGGGCGCCTGGGCCTGGCCCATGACGCGCAGGAGCTGCTCGCGCGAGTGGACCAGCCCGCGGTGCAGGAGCTGGCGCTGGTCCGGGGCCAGGTAGCGGAATTCCGGCTGGGCCGCGAGTTCGGACAGGCGGTGCGTCTCATCAAAGATGCCCCGGATGCGCGATTGCAGGCGGCGCTCCGGCGGGCAGACGCGGCGTGCAGCCTCGGCCAGGGTGCGCACCTCCTCGGCCAGGCGCAGGAGCCCGCCGGGATTCACCTCGGCCGCGCTTTTGCGCACCGCACAGTAGGCCCGCCACTTGCGGCGGACCCAGGCGACGACCGGCTTGCCCTCGGCCATGCCCTACCCCTTGAGCCCGGCCTGCATGAGGCCCAGCACTGCGGCCAGCATCATCAAAATGGGCAGCAGCACCGCGAACATCGCGGCCGAGCCGCGTGTGCGGTGGGCCTCTTTGAGCCCGATGACCGTGAGCCCCAGGCTCCAGACCCCGCCCAGGATGGGGCCGAGGAAGGGAATCACGCCGAGGATCAGCGGCGCGGCCGAATAGCAGAGCACCCGGAAGGTGGCCTCAGCCCCGCTGCCCGGCCCGCCGGTGAAGCGGAAGAGCAGGCGCAGGACCAGGTGGATCACCGCGGTCAGGACCATGAGCCGCAGGATGAGCAGCAGCGGGTAGAAGACCAGAATGAGGATGGGCCCGGCCCCGGCCATGCCCAGGCCCAGGTCCATGAGCTCCTGGCTGCCGGTGTACTGCGAGAGCGAGCCCAGGCTGGTCAGGCCCCAGAGGTACTGGCAGAGCACCATGAACTCGGCCAAAAGCAGGTGGAAGATCAGCGGCTTGGCCATGCCGCCGCTGACGGGCATGGACTGGAAAAAGGCGGCCGGGCCGGTCAGCACCTGGCGGATGGTGCCCCACAGGCCGGGGAAGAAGCCGTAACGCGGCAGGTCCTCGAAGGGTACAGGCGAGCCCGCGGACTCGGGTCCGGGTGCAGTCCAGGGTTCCGGGCTCGGCTCTGGACCGGACTGGCCGGGGCCAGAGGAGTCCGCGCCGGACGAGTCCGGACCGGGCTGGCCCGAAAGCTGTTCCGGCTGCACGGGCCTGGCCTCGTCCTTGATGCCCTGGATGCGCTTCCAGGCCTGCTCCGCGCTCGCGCGCTGGGCGGCCATGGCGTCGGCGCCCACGGGCGGGCCGGGGCGGGCCGAAAGATCCTGGCCCGGGCCGACCGGAGTGGAACCGACCGGGGTGGAACCGACCGGGGTGGAGCCAGTGGACAACGCTTCGACAGGCGGCAGGTCGTCCACCACGCGGAAGCGGAACTTGTGTTGACAGCGGGGACAGGTGGCCATCTGGGCGCGCGGCGGTATCTTGGCCTCGTCAAGCTCTCGGCCAAAACCGCACAGGGGACAGAGAATCCGCATCCGTGATCCTTGGTGAATGGGGTTGATCCAAAAGAGGAACCTAGCTGTTTTGCCGCTCGGAAGCAAGACGCCCTGGACCCGGACGACTCAGGCGAACTCCGGCGGGAGCAGCAGGCAGCGCATCGGCCCGCCCAGGCTGCGGGCAGCCACGAGCTCGCGCGGCACCCTTGGGTACTCGGCGCTGAGCGCATGGCGCACCCGCCCGGCACCGGCCGCGTCAAAGCCTGCGAGCTTGCGCCGGAGGTCCTCGGCGCCCCGGCCCAGGCGGTTCAGGTGCTCGATCTCCAGGTCCAGCGCCAGGGCCTGCCCCCCGCTCACGCCCGTGAGGCGCTCATGCACCGGGTTGACGAAGGCCAGGCCCGCTGCGTTGCGGAAGAGCCGGAGCTGCACGTCGGGCCAGAGCCCGAAGCCAATGAGCGTGTGCTCCGCGTCCGGATAGGGCGTGCGCCGCGGGAAATGCCAGGCTGCGATGTCCGGGGGCGCGGCGGCCAGGGCCGGAACAGCCGCCCAGGCCTCGGGCGCCAGGCGCTCGTCCGCGTCGAGATACAGCACCCAGTCGCCAGCGCAGGCGGCCAGCATGGCGCCCCGCTGGGCCGCAAAGTCGGCCTTGAGCGGCCGGGCCAGCTGGCGCACCGGGAAGCGGTCCGGCACAGGGATATCAGGCAGGGCCTCAGCGTCCCAGACCAGCACCAGCTCGGTGAGCCAGTCCGGGAACTGCGCGAAGAAGCCCGGCAGGTCCGGCTCCGCGGGCGCGAGGATGGCCGCCACCGAGAGCCGGGGCAAGGGCGGGGCCTCGGACAGGGACAGCGGCCGCGAGCGCGTGAGCAGCAGTTCCAGCTGCCGGTGCGCGGCCTTGGCCTGGGGCGGGAGCTCCGGGCTTTGCAGCACCAGCGCGTCCAGGGGTTTGATGCCTGCGCGGTCCAGCAGAAAGAACAGCGCCCAGGGCGAGGCGTCCGCGGCAAGGCCAGCCAGCCCTTCGGGCTCAGTCGGCCGCCACCAGGGCAGACGGCCGGACGAGCTGAGGCCGCGCACCAGGGCCAGGTCCTGCTCGCAGACACAGAGCGTCCCGACAGGCAAGGCTTCGGCCAGGGCTGCGGCCAGGGCCCCGGACCCCAGCCCCAGCAGCACCAGATGCCTGCGGCCCGAGCGCTCGAAAGCGGCCACAACACGCGCAAGCATGCGCTCCAGGTCAGCGGCAACAGGCCCGGCCAAGAGCTGCGCAGGGGTGTCGGCGGACTTGAAGCCGAAGCCCAGCACCTCGGCGCTGTAGGCATTCACAATATCCTGGGGCAGCATCAGGCGGCTCCCCTGCCCTTGTGGGCGAGCAAATCGAGATACAGGCCGCCCAGCCGGGCCGCGATGTCCTGGGCCCGGAACAGCTTTTGCGCCTTGTCGCGGCCGGCCTGGCCCATACGCCTCGCCTCGGCCGGGTGCGCGAAAAGCCAGGCCACGGCCTGGGCATACTGCTCCGCGGTCTCGGCCACCAGGCCCGTGACCCCGTGCTCCACCAGCTCCAGCTGGGCGTTGTCGCGCTCGCCCGCGGCCGGATGCGTGACCACGGGCAGGGAGCAAGCCATGGCCTCGGCAATGGCCAGGCCAAAGCTCTCGCCCGTGTCGTTGGCATGCGCCAGCACGGACAACCCGCCATAGAAGGCTGCCAGCTCGGCGTCTGTCGTCACTGGCGGCAGGAACTCCACCTGGGCCTCCAGCCCATGCTGGCGCACATAGGCCTCGGCCTCGGGGATGGCGCCGATGATGCGGCAGCAGAAGCCCGGCACGCTCTTCGCCAGCAGGGGCAGGATGGAGAGCGCCAACTGGGACCATTTGCCGGGATCAGGCCGGGAGATGCGGCCGAGGACCGGGCCGGAAAAGGACGGCCCGTCCGGCAATGAAGCGGCAAAGCCGTCCGTGTCCACGGGGTTGTACAGCACCCCGTAGTCCGGCCACTGGGCCGGGATGCCCGTCTGGCGCGTGAAGCGCTGGGCGCAAAAGTTGGACACAAAGAGGTGGCAGTCGATGACCACACCCGAGGGCGAGGGGTCATGGCGGCCGAAGACGTTGGTCTCCACGACCACAGTCTGCGGGTTGGCGGCAACGTAGTCGCGGATGGGCCGCAGGAACTCCGGCTCGGGCCAGCCCGCGCGGTGCAGGTGCACCACCTGCGGCTGGAAGGCGGCGAGCGCCCGGCCCAGCTCCATGCCGACATAGGTCTTGGCCCCGCCTTCGCGCACCTGCGCCGCGCGCGGGCCGTCCTCAGGGCTGTGCACCGCCACCTCGAAGCGCTCCGGGTCCAGGTGGCGCACGAAAAGCTGCATGACTTTTTCCGTGCCGCCCAGGCCCAGGGTCTTCACAACGTGCAGCACCCGGATGCGATTGCCAGTGCTGCCGTTCATGCCGCGCCCTCCGGGCAGACCGGGTCTGCGGCCGGTGTGGCAAGCATGGCCTTGATGTCGTCAAGCATCTTCTGGCGCAGGGCATCTGCCGCGCCGCGGTCGGTCATGGCCATGTCGATCTGCCGGGTGTGCACGAGCAGGTAGCCCAGGATGCGCAGGCGGTCCAGGATGAAGCCGTGGCGGCGGCTCTCGGCCTTGGCAAAGAGATTATCGCCGCGCAGCTTCACCTGGAAGTCGAACTGCTCCAAAATCTCGCCGATGAGCTCGGCCCGCAGCACGCGCCGGTTTTCATCCGCCGCGCCGCCGCTGAACTTGAAGCCTGCGTAGGAGTCGAAGTCACCCTCGGAAAGCATGGACTCGATGGAGGTGAAGTGGAAGCCGAAGCGGGAACTCAGGCAGGCGTAGCGCCTGGAGATCATGAACACGTTGCGCTCGGTGAAGGCGCCTGCCCCGCCCTCGCCCAGTTCCGGGTTCATGGTCGCCTGGAGGAAGACGTTCATCATGCTCGCAGCGCTGGCTGCGGGCGGCCCGGCCCAGGGCACAGCCACGATGCCCTCCCAGATGGCCAGCATGGGCGGGCTGGCGATGTCCGTCAGGCGCACGAAGCGCTCCGGGATCTCGCGCAGGAAGCCGTCGTCCAGGTTGATGATCCACCACTGCATGGGCACGTCGCACACGAGCTGTTTGCTGGCCTGGCTGGCCAGGCCGTGGCGCTCCCCGAACTCGAACATGTCGCGCACGCTCATCTCGTGGGCATAGCGCGTGATGTCGTGGTAGGTGGCGCAGTGCGCGATGCGGAAATTGGGCGCGTCCGGGTCGGTGAGGGTGAGCGGCAGGATGAACCGTGTGGCCTCGCGCAGGGTCTCGAAGACCGGGCTGCCCTCCATGACGCTCGGAGGCGGCGTGGCCTGGGCCAGCAGCTCGTCTACCCTGCCCGCGTAGATGCGCCTGCCCAGGGCGTCCACGGTGAGCTCCTGGCCTTCCGTGAATCTGGCCGCCGCGTCCGGCACGTCGAAGAGCGCGGGCACACCGAACTCGCGCGCCACGTTGGCCAAATGCCCGGTGACGCCGCCCTGCTCCGTGACCAGCGCCGAGGCCCGGGAGAGCAGCGCGGCCCAGCGCGGCAGGGCGAGCGGCGTGACCAGCACCGCGCCCGCTGGGAAGCGCAGGGCGTCGATCTCGCGTCTGGCCACGAACACCGGGCCAAAGCCCACGCCCGGGCTGGCCGTGACGCCGCCCGCGAAAAGTGCCGTTGCGCCCGGCACGGCCCCGGCGGTAGGCACGGCTGCGTCCTCCCCAGCCCCAGGGGCCGTCATCTGCTGGAGCGGCCGGCATTGCAGCAGGAACACCTGGCCCTGCTGGTCCACGGCCCATTCGATGTCCTGGGGGCCGGCATAGGCCTCTTCCAGCACCGCGGCCAGGCGGGCCAGCTCGCAGGCCTCAGCGTCGGTGAGCGAGGGCAGTCCGGCCTCGGCCTCGGGCACCGGGTCGCGGCGCAGTCCCTCGCCCAGGTCGGGCACGGTGCGCGAGTCCTTGCGCTTGATGACGCGCTCGCGCACGG
>JANXYI010000143.1 GCA_025350085.1 Deltaproteobacteria bacterium | reverse complement strand
CACACGCGGGGGCGCGCATGGCCTCAAGATCTACGACGCCCTGGAGCGCGACTGCGTGGTCTTCGGCCTGCTGAACAAGCGCAAGCTGGCGGTGACGGCCAGGCCCTGGGAAGTGGTGCCCGGCGGACCGGGCCGCAAGGAGAAGAAGGCCGCCGAGCTGACCAAGGCCATGCTCGATGCCCTGGGCTTCGACGAGCTGACCATGCACCTGCTCGATGCCATTCTGAAGGGCTTCTCCGTGGCCGAGGTGCTGTGGGACACGGACGGGGCCACCATCTACCCGCGCCAGATCAAGCCCAAGGACCAGCGGCGCTTTCATTTCGACGTGGACGGGGCCTTGCGCCTGCTGACCCCGCAGGACATGTACCGTGGCGAGCCGGTGCCGGAGCGCAAGTTCATCGTGCACACCTTCGGGGCCAAGGATGGCACACCCTACGGCCTGGGCCTGGGCACGCGGCTGTTCTGGATGGTGCTGTTCAAGCGCGAAGACTTCCGCTCCTGGCTCACCTATCTGGACAAGTACGCCAGCCCCACGGCCCTGGGCAAATACCCGCCGGGCGCGCAGGAGCCCGAGCAGCAGAAGCTGTTGCAAGTCCTGGGCGCCATTTCCCGCGACGCCGGTGTGGTCATCCCCGAGGGCATGGTGGTGGAGCTGCTGGAGGCCAAGCGCGCTGGCGCGGGCAGCCACGAGCAGTTCGTGCGCTATCTGGACGAACAGATCGGCTACGCCATCCTGGGCGACGCGCCGGGGGCCAAAGACTCGGGCGGGGCTTTGGCCAGCGCGGCCATCCTGCGCAATGAGGTGCGGCTGGAGCTTGTGGCCTCGGATTCGGACATGCTTTCCAGCACCCTGAACCAGACCCTGCTCACGTGGATCACGGAGCTGAACGTGCCGGGGGCCATTCCGCCCAAGGTCTGGCGCGACGTGAAGCCCGCCGAGGATCAGAAGGCGCGCAGCGAGCGCGACCGGAACCTTGGTCAGCTGGGCTTCCGCCCCACGCTCAAGAGCTTGCAGGATACCTACGGTGGAGAATGGGAGGCTATCCCCGGCTTCCGCGCACCTGGTGGTGGCACGGACAAGGGCGCGGCCACCCCGCCCGTCGATTCGCAGGACGGGGGCGCTGGCGATGCCTCGGCCTTTGCCGAGGGCGCTGATTTCTCGGACCAAGCTTCCTACCCGGACCAGGCCGCCCTGGACGCGGCAGCGGACGGCCTGCCCGCCGATGAAATGGATGTGGCCATGCGCGCCATGCTGGGGCCCGTCATCGAGCTTCTGACCAAGGGCGGCAGCGCCGAGGACGCCATGACCAGGCTGGCGGAAATCTACCCGGACCTGGACGCCACGGCTCTGGCCACCCAGCTGGCCCGCGCCATGTTCGTGGCCGAGGTGTGGGGCAGACTGGCGGCAGATTCGGAGAACGGGGCCGAGGGCTAGGCCATGGCCGACATGCCGGACCTCACCTTTGCCCTGGGCCTGCCGCCCGAGAAGGCCATCAAGTACTTCGAGGCCAAGGGCTACAAGCTCTCCTGGGACTGGCGCGAGGTCTGGCAGGAGGCCCACGCGCGCGCCTTCACCGTGGCGGGCGTCATGAAAATGGACGTGCTGAAGGACATTCGCACGGGCGTTGAACAGGCGTTGAAGGAGGGCAAAACGCTCTCCCAATTCGAGCGCGAGCTTGCGCCGCTGCTTCAGCGTCGCGGCTGGCTGGGCAAGGGCGAGATCCGCGACGCGCTGACCGGCGAGGTGGAAGGCCGCCGCCTGGGGCCAAGCCGCCTGGCCACCATCTACCGCACCAACATGCAGTCGAGCTACATGGCCGGGCGGTACAAGAGTTTCATGGAGAACGCCGCAGCGCGCCCCTATTTCGAGTATGTGGCCGTCATGGACAGCCGCACCCGGCCGGAGCACGCGGCCTTGTCCGGCCTGGTCTTCCCGGCTGGCGATCCATTCTGGCAGTCGTACTGGCCGCCCAACGGCTGGCGCTGCCGCTGCCGCGTCTCGGCCCTCACGGGGGGTGAGGCGCGCGCCGGTGGCCGCACCGTGCAGGATTCCACGGGGCGCATCACCGAGAAGGAGGTGCCCACAGGCAAGGCCCGGCCCAGACAGCCAGCGCCCACGGCCAAGGTGGCCCGCTTCGAGGCCCGGCCCGGCCTGTTCGTCTCGCCGGACCCCGGCTTTAGCTACAACCCCGGCCAGGCCGGGGCAGGCATGCACGACATGGTGGAACGCAAGCTGGCGGAAGCTCCGCCGGACCTGGCCGCACAGGCCGCGCGCGAACTGCGAAGGGGAAACGGCACATGATTGAGCTGAAGATCGACGCCGAACGCGCCCTGCATGCCATGGAAATGTTGCGCGTGAGCGCCATGGACGCCTCTCCGGCCATGCGGATCGTCGCGGGCGACATGGAGCGCGCGGTGGAAAAGAACTTCCACAGCGAGGGCCGCCCGGCATGGCTGGGGCTCGCGCCCGGCACCATCGCCTCGCGCATCAAGTCAGGCACCTGGCCGGGCAAGACCCTCCAGCGCACAGGCCAGCTGGCGTCGAGCATCGAAAGCCGTTCCGACTCCACCAGCGCCACAGTGGGCACCAATCTGGCGTACGCGGCCATCCAGCAGCTGGGGGGCAAGACCCGCGCTCACACCATCACCGCGCGCAAGGGCAAGGCCCTGGCCTTTGGCGGCATCTTCCGCCGCTCGGTCCACCACCCTGGCTCGAAGATCCCGGCGCGGCCCTTCCTGGCCCTGGACGTGAGCGACGAGCGGCAGATCCAGGCGTCGGTGATTGCCTTCCTGACCGGGCGGTTGAATGGCTGACCCGGATTTTGCCGCAGGGGCGCAGGGAGTGGCTCCAAAGCCCAGGGCTAGGCAAATTCCATTAAACAACGGGTTAAACGCCCCTGGCGCGCTTCCTTGGGGGTTCCCGCGTTCGACCGGGAGTTGCTGACAAGGGGTTGCCAACGTCCCCGATTTCGGCATACCCTTCCCACACCACCCGACCATCACCTCCCCAGCCCAAGAAACCCCACCCCGGACACCTGTCCGCGTTATACCACGTCCTTGCTTCGGCGAGGATGCGGGCATGAAGACACCCGTCCCCATCCACATCTTCCGGCCCGGCACCCAGACCGACACGAGCGGGACCACGCTCGCGTTCACCGAGGCCATGCTGGAAGCGTCGGCAAAGGCCTACGATCCGGCCCTGCACGAAGCGCCCCTCGTGGTGGGCCACCCCAGAACGGACGGCCCGGCCTACGGCTGGGTCCAGACACTTGCCTATTCCCAGGACGGCCTGGCCGCGAGTCCCCACCAGGTGGACCCCGAGTTCGCCGAGCTGGTGCGCGCGGGCCGGTTCAAGAAAATCTCCGCCTCGTTCTATACCCCCGACTCCCCGCAGAATCCCGTGCCCGGCGTGTTCTACCTGCGCCACGTGGGCTTTCTCGGCGCGGCCCCCCCGGCTGTGAAGGGGCTCAAGCCCGTGGCCTTTGCCGCTGGCGAGGAGGGCGTGGTGGAATTTTCGGCCTTCGGAGAGGACGACGCCTGGGCCGAGCGGCAGAACGCCAGCCTGTGGCGGAGCCTGCGCGAGTGGATCCTCGCCAAATTCGGCCAGGCCGAGGCGGACCGGGCCGTGCCCGGCTACCAGGTGGAGACCGTGGAGGACGCGGCCCGCAAGGAGCTGCTGGAGGAACAGGACAAGCCCGTGTTCGCCGAGGGCGGACCGGCCAACCCCAAGCCCAAGGCCAACGCCGAGGAGGAAAACGTGGAAGGAAAGGACAAGGCGGCGCTTGACGCCGACCGCGAGCAGCTCGCAAAGGACCGGGCCGCTCTGGACAAGGACAAGGCGCAGTTCGCCGAGCAGCTGGCGCAGGACAAGACGGCCAAGCTGGAGAAGCTGCACGAAGAGCACGTGGCCTTTGCCGAGGGCCTGGCCAAGGAGGGCAAGCTCCTGCCCGCCAACAAGGCCGCCACCGTGGCCTTGCTCGACACCCTGGCCGCCACCGGCGCGAGCCTGGAGTTCACCGAGGAGGGCGGGGCCAAGACCATCAAGCCCGGTCTGGAAGCCATGAAGGAAATGCTGGCCGCCAGCCCGAAGCTGGTGGACTTCGCCGAGCGCGCCACGGGCGATCCCGCCGCCACCGGCACCCTCACCTTCGCCGCGCCCCAGGGCTTCACCGTGGATGCCGAGCAGCTGGAGCTGCACAACAAGGCCCTGGCCTACCAGCAGGCGCACCAGGGCGTGGACTACATCACGGCCGTGACGGCCGTCAGCGCAGGAGTCAAGTAACATGAGCCAGCAGAACATCCCCATCCTCGGCCTGCCGGTGAAGGCCACCGCCATTGTGGCCGCCCGCAGGTTCGTCACCGTGGCCGGAGCCCAGGCCGGAGCCGGGGCCAACGCCCTGGGCGTGTCCAGAGCCTCCGGCGTGGTGGGCGACATGCTCACCGTCGATACGCTGGGCACCTCCATCGTGGAGGCCGGTGCGGCCTTCGCCGTGGGCGCGGCGCTCCAGTCCGACGCCGAAGGCAAGGCCATCACCAAGGACGCCGGGGCCACCCTGGCCCGTGCCCTCCAGGCCGCCGCCCAGGCCGGGGACTTCGTCGAAGTCCTCAACATCCCCAACTAGCCACGCCCGCAAAAGCAAGGAGGCAGAAGCAACATGGCCATGAACATTTCCCAGGTGCGGGTTGTCGATCCCGTCCTGACCACCGTTGTCCAGGGCTACAAGAACCCCGAATTCGTGGGCGACGCCCTGTTCCCAGCCGTTCCGGTCGGCGTGAGCGGCGGCAAGATCATCGAGTTCGGCAAGGAGTCCTTCCTGGCCTACAACTCCCAGCGCGCGCCCGGCGGTGCCACCCGGCGCATCAGCTTCGGCTACCAGGGCAAGCCCTTCTCCCTGGAGAACCACGCCCTGGAGGCCCCGGTCCCCCGCGAGTACCAGCGCGACGCCGCCAAGGTTCCGGGCATCAACCTGGGCACGCGCGCCGTCAACCTGACCATGCGCGCCAACAGGCAGACCCTGGAGATCCAGCAGGCCGCCCTGGCCACGGACGCGGCGAACTACCCCACGGCCAACAAGATCACCCTCTCCGGCACCGACAAGTGGAGCAACGCCGCGTCCAAGCCCGTGAGCATCATCAATGCGGGCAAGGAAGCCGTGCGCCAGGCCATCGGCGTGTACCCCAACGTGCTGCTGCTGGGCGCGCAGGCGTTCAACCCCCTGAAGGACAACCCGTCCATCCTGGAGCGCTTCAAGTACACCAGCAAGGAATCCATCACCGCCGAGATGCTGGCGGGCCTGTTCGACCTGGAGAAGGTTGTGGTGGGCAAGGCCGTGCAGGCCACGGACGCCGGGGTCATGAGCGACGTGTGGGGCAACTACGCCGTGCTGGCCTACGTGCCCAGCTCGCCCTCGCAGATGGAGGAGCCGAGCTACGGCTACACCTACACCATGGAGGGCCACCCCCTGGTGGAGACCCCGTACTACGACAACAACGCCAAGAGCTGGATCTACGGCGTGACCTACGAGCGCGCTCCGGTGCTCTCCGGCATCGCCGCCGGGTACCTGATCTCCGCCCCGAACTAGTCCGGCGCGGAAAGGAGACACCCCATGCCGAAATACCCCGTGATGGAGCCGCTGCGCCACGACGGCGTGCCCTACTGCCCCGGCGGCACCGTGGAGATGGAGGCCAAGGAAGCCAGCCACCTGCTCAAGCTGGGCGTGCTCGGTCCGGCTGCCAAGGCCGACGCCAAGGCTGATGCCGAAGCCAAGGCCGAAGCTGAAGCCAAGGCTGACGCCGAAGCCGCTGGCCAGGGCGAGGGCGAGCCGAAGAAGCCTGCGGCCAAGGCCGCCAAGCCCGGCAAGGGAAAGAAGTAGATGAGCTACGCCACCACGCAGGACATGGTGGCCCGGTTTGGTGAGGGCGAAGTCATCGCCCTCACCGACCGGGAGAACACCGGGAGCATCGACGAAGCCGTGCTGTCTTCGGCCTTGTCCGAGGCGACGTCCGAGATCGAGGGCCACCTGGCCGCGCGCTTCGCCCTGCCTCTGGCGAGCGTGCCGCAGCTGGTGACGGGCATCTGCTGCGACATCGCCCGCTACAGGCTCTCGGGCGCCTCCGTGGTGGAGACCGATCCCACGCGCAACCGCTACCGCGACGCGGTCCGCCTGCTGGAAAGCATCGGCGCGGGCAAGGTGGGCCTGGGCCTGGATCCGGCTGGCCAGGTCGCACCCACGTCCACGAGTGTGCTGATCCAGCCGGGCGAGCGCAGCTTCCCGCCCGGCAGCCTGGAGGACTTCTAGCATGGCCGAGATCCTCATCGCGGACGTCACCATCGCAGGCATTGAAGACGCCCTCAAGACCCGCATCATCCAAGCCTCGGCCTCGGGCGAGCTGGGCTACAAGATTCCCAGCGTGGGCACCTACGGCGGGGAGTTCGACGATCTGGACAGCCTGGCCAAGGTCATGCGCGTTCTGCCCGCCGTGTGGGTGGTCCTGGCCGACTCCGGCAAGCCGGAGCGCAAGGCTGCGGACAAATGGCTGGTTCCGGCCACCTTCGCCGTCATGGTGGGGGCGCGCAGCGTGCGCAACGCGGAGGCCGCCCGGCGAGGTTCGAGCACCCACAAGGGCGTGGAGCCCGGCACCTACCGCCTGCGCGAGGACATGTGGGAGCTGTTCGTTGGGCAGGATCTTGGCCTGGCCATTGATCCGTTCAAGCCCGGAAAGACGGTGACGGTCTTCCAGACACGCCTCCAGGGCCAGGGAATTTCCGTCTTCGGTTTGGAGCTGCACACGGCCTTTGTCCGCACCGGCCAGGCCACCCGCCTGGCGGGCCAGGCCCCGGAGCTGGAACGCATCGGCATCAATTACGACCTCACCCCGCCGGGTGACGGCGAACCGGACGCCACCGACCTGGTGACGCTCCAAGGATAGGGAGGATCCCATGATCGTGAAAGCCGCCCCTGGTCTGAAGGTGCCCAGGGAAGACAAACCCCGCGAGTACATCACCGAGGCCAAGCACGTGGACGTGCCCGAGAGCGCCTACTACCTGCGCCGCCTGGACGAGGGCGACCTGGTTCCGGGCGTGGCCGCAACCGAGCCCGCCGCGCCCACCCAGGCCGCAAAGAAAGCCAAGGAGTAACCCATGCCCAGCCCGAACATCAGCTTCGACAAGATCCCGGCCAGCATCCGCAAGCCGGGCAAGTATTTCGAGTTCAACACCAAGCTGGCCGTGCGCACCCTGCCCGCCAACGGGCAGAAGGTGCTCATCCTGGGCCAGCGCCTGACGGCCGGCAGCGTGGCCGCCCTCGTGCCCACGCAGGTGTTCAGCGACGCAGAGGCGGCCTCGTGCTTCGGCCAGGGATCCATGCTGCACCGCATGGTGCGGGCGGCCATCAAGGCTTTCCCGTACATCGACCTGACCTGCATCGCCCTGGACGATGCCGGAGCGGGCGTGGCCGCCACCGGCACCGTGACCCTGGCCGGGACCGCCACCGGCACCGGCGTGGCCACCGTGAAGATCGGCAATGACCTGGTGCAGGTGGCAGTCTCCTCGACCGACACCGCAGCTGCCATCGCCACGGCTCTCAAGGCCCAGGCCGACCAGCAGCCGGATCTGCCCGTGACGTTCACCGCCAATGCCGGGGTGCTCACCATCACCGCCAAGCACAAGGGCACGCTGGGCAACGGCATCAAGGTCGCAGCCTCGTGCACCGCCTCCGGGCTCACCGCCGTCGTGGTGGCCATGGCCAGCGGAGCCACGGACCCGACCCTCGCCACGGCACTGGCCGCCATCGCCGGTGCCGGGCACCACGTCATCATCATCCCCTATGCGGACCAGGCCAGCCTCACCGCCCTGCGCGACCACCTGGAGCTGGTCGGCGGGCCGCTGGAACAGCGCGGGGCCATCGGCGTGTACGGCCTGGCCGGAACCCTGGCCACGGCCACCACCCTGGCCGGACAGGTGGACTTTGGCCGCATCACCGGCGCTCTGCTGCGCGGCAGCGACAGCCTGCCCATGGAGATCGCGGCGGCCTATGGCGCGGTCATCGCCAGCGAGGAAGATCCGGCCCGGCCGCTGAACACCCTGGAGCTGACGGGCATCGCCGCCCCGGCCCTGGACCAGCGCCTCACGCGCACCGAGCAGGAGGTTTGCCTGCACAACGGCGTGGCCCCGCTGGAGGTCGGCCCTGGCGACCGCGTGCAGATCGTGCGGGCCATCACCACCTACACCCTCGATCCCCAGGGCATCCAGGACGTGAGCCTGCTCGACCTCACCACGATCCGCACCCTGGACTACGTGCGCAAGGCCGTGCGCGAGCGCATCAGCCTGCGCTTCCCGCGAGAGAAGCTGTCCGAGCGCACTCCGGCCAAGGTCCGCAGCGAGATCCTGGACGTGCTCTTCAAGCTGGAGGAGCTGGAGATCGTGGAGGCCGTGGAAGCCAACAAGGCCGGGGTCATTTGCGAGCGCGACAGCCAGGATCCCAACCGGCTGGACGCGAAGATTCCGGTGGACGTGGTCAACGGCCTGCACGTGTTCGCTGGCCGCATTGATCTGCTGCTGTAGCGCCCAACAACCCCCTTCAAAGGGGCGTTTAAGAGAGGTTGAACATGACCATCGAATACACCGGGGCCATCGTCCTGTCCGTGGACGGCAAGGACTACGACGTCGAATCCGTTGACGTGACGCGCAAGACCGGCCGCAAGCTGGTGAAGACCATGAACCGCACCGGCAAGTCCAAGGGCTTCGCCAAGGGCGTGGCCGAGTTTGATCTCAAGATGACCATGCCCGTGACGCCGGGCGACCCGGATTGGGCCACCATCGAGAACGCCAAGGTCACGCTGGAGCCGCTCAACACCGGCGACAAGCGCGTGAGCTACACCGGGTGCTTCACCATCGACGTGGGCGAGAAGTACCAGGTCGACGGCGAGGCCAAGCGCGACATCACCATGGGCGCCCTGGACCGCAAGGAGGAGTAGGCCATGAGCGACCTCCTGGCGAAACTGAAGGCTGGCCGGGCGGCCCAGCGCCGCGCGAGCCTGCCCCGGAAGGACGGCGAAGGCGTGGATCTCGGCCTGCGCATCCTCACCGAGGGCGACTACCTGGCGGCCGGTCTGGCCGCAATCGAGACCCTGCGCACGGCCGGGCACGAGGACGTGGGCGTGGCCAACGCCGAGCTGTTTGAGCAAGCCAAGGTGACGGAGCTGCTCGCCCGCGCCCTGGTGGATCCCGCTACGGGCAAACCCGTGGTCGACAACGCCGAGGATCTGCGGGGCGTGCTTGCCCGCGCCGACAAGGTGTTCCTCATCGAGCAGTACCTGGAGCACGAGCGCGAGTATTCGCCCAGCGAGGCGAACATGAGCGCCGAGGACTTTGCCCAGCTGCTGGAGGACGTAAAAAAAAATCCCGCGACGCCTCGTTTGAACGATTCCAGTACCGCCACGCTGAAAAGGCTCGTGCGGTCTTTGGCCGAGCCGGAAGCGAGCTGACGCGGGGCCAGTGGCTGTACCTGCTGGCCATGGCCCTGGCCGAGGCGGAGGACATCAAGGAAGCGGCAGGAGGCCAGCGGACCAAACGGTACGTCTCCACCCGGCGCAAGAATAAACCGAACACCAAGAGGCCCCGGCCGTGAGCAACAACCTGCAAGTCTTCCTGCGCATGAACTTCGACGGCGGCCGCATGGCCGCCGGTCTTGGCCAGGGCGAGGCGCAGCTGCGGAAGTTCACGGACGGGGCCTCCAAACAGTTCGCCGGACTGCGCAAGCACGCCCACGAGCTGAACGCGGCCATGGGCGGATTCTCCGGCATCACCCGCCTGGCGGGCGCATACGTCGGCCTCCAGGCCGCCCGCTCGGCCATCACCTCCAACATGGACTTCGGGAAGACCATGCTGGAGGCCAAACAGCTGGCCGACATGACCGAGGAGCAAGGCGCGCGGCTGCGCAAAGCGGCCCTAGATGTTTCGTCCTACGCCCTGGCCGGTCCGCAGGAACTGGCCCAGGGCATCCAGCAGATGGCCAACGCGGGCGTGAAGTTCGAGGACATCATCGACACCA
>JANXYI010000135.1 GCA_025350085.1 Deltaproteobacteria bacterium | reverse complement strand
GCGGCGAGGTCCAGGTAGGCCGTGAACTGGCGCACGGTCTCCTGCAAAAAGGGGTTGTCCTCACTGATAAGCTGGAACAGCTCGCGGTCCTGGGTGAGCATCTTGCGCGCCGCCTCCAGCCGTCTTTCAAAGGAGGGCGTGAGGAAGTTCTCGATGCCCGGGGTCTGGCGCGCGGCGGCCAGGTAGGCCACGGTGGTGATGAAATTCAGCCCCTGCACGCAGGCCATGGCCCGGTCGTGCTCCTCGGCCGTGCTGGCAAAGGTCTCGAAGCCCGCGCTGGCAAAGACCCTGGCCACGGCCTCGGCCGCCCCGCCTTCATCATTCGGAAAGGAGCGTCCCGGGGTGATGGCCACCCGGGGGGTGAAGCCCTCGGGGATCACCGGGCCGAAGAGCGGGTGCGTGCCGACCACCGGGCCCTTGTAGGCCGAAAGCATCTGCTCCAGCGGCCGCACCTTGACCGAGCAGACGTCGGCCAGGATGGCTCCGGGTTCAAGGAACGGGGCGATCTGCTCGGCCACGGCGCGCATGGCGGGCACCGGCACGGACAGGATGACCAGCTGGGCCTTGGCCAGGCCGTCGCGCAGGGCGGCGTCGGTATACGGCCGGTCCAGGGTGGCCACAGTGAGCCCGGCCTTGTGCAGGGCGCGCACAAAGAGCGCCCCCATCTGGCCCCGCGCGCCCACGATGGCGACCCGCGTCATGTCCTGTCCCGGCTGCATCCTCTTCTCCTAGGCCTGGCCCGCGCCCGCGAGCACGGCTTTCCACTGGTCCCAAAAGCCCGGAAAACTCTTGGCCACGCAGGCCGGATTGTCAAACGCCGCGTCAATGCCCCCAAGGGCGAAGAGCGCCGGACCCATGGCCAGGCGGTGGTCGCCGCGCGTGTCAAAGACGATGCGCTGGCCCTTCTTGAAGGGTGCGGGCCCTGTAACAGGGGTGATGGTCAGCCCGTCGGCGAACATCTCTGTGCCGCAGCCGGTCTTGGCGAGCTCGGTGGCCAGGGCCTCCAGGCGGTCGCTCTCCTTGATGCGCAGGTGCGCCACGCCCGTGATGGTCGTGGGGCCCTTGGCGAAGCAGGCCACCACGGCCACGGTGGGCACCAGGTCCGGGCAGGCGCCCATGTCCACATTGATGCCCTGGAGGGCGCCCACAGCCGGTCCGGAAACCAGCACGGCCTCCACGCCGCCGGTGCTGTCCCAGGCCACCCGCGCGCCCATGCGCGACAAAATGTCCAGGATGGCGCGGTCGCCCTGGAGCGAGCCCTGGCGCAGCCCGGCCACGCGCACGGGCGCGCTGCCCACGGCCCCGGCGGCCAGAAAGTACGAGGCATTGCTCCAGTCGCCCTCAACGTGCAGGGCGCGCGGCTGGTACCGGGCCGGAGCGACCCGGAAGCGCAGCTTCCCGGGCTCGGCGCGGGTGACGCTGGTGTGCTCCACGGGCGCGAACACGCCGTTTTGCAGCGTCTCGACCACGGCCGGAACCCCGAAGTCCTGCATGGTCTGGAGCGTCAGCGAGACATACGGCCAGGACACGGCCTTGGTGCCGGACACGGCGATGGTCAGGGGCGTTTTCGCCAGGGGCGCGGCCAGGAGGATGCCGGACAGGTACTGGCTGCTCTCTTCCAGGCGCACGTCGATCTCGCCGCCGGGCAGGCCCGAGGTCTCGATGACAATGGGCGGATAGCCCGGCTGCCCTTCCCAGTGGAACTGCACGCCCTGGGGCGCAAGCGCGCGGGCAGGCTCACCGAGCGGCCGCTGGTGCATGCGGCCCTCGCCGTGCAGCCGGAAACGGCCGTGGCCCGCAGCCACCACGCCAGCCAGCAGGCGGCAGGTGGTGCCGGACTCGCCCACGTTCAGGTCCGCAGGACTGCCGGTCTGACCGGAAAGGGGGCCGCCCTGGGGGCCCTGCGCCATGCCCTGCACCAGATATTCGCCCTCGCCGACACGGGCGAAGCCCGCGCCGCAGGCGGTCAGGCAGCCCATGGTCCGCGCCGTGTCCTGGCTCTCCAGCACGCCGGTGAGGCGGCTTTCGCCCGTGGCCAGGGCCGCGGCGATGAGCGCGCGGTGGCTCAAGGACTTGGAGGCCGGGGCCTGGACGAGAACGGGCGTGATGCGCGGCGACATGGCTTACTGCCTCCCTCCGGCGTCCAGGTGCGGGCCCGTGGGGTAGGAACCCAGGATGCGCAGGGTGTGGCAGTGCTCGCGCAGGCTCGTCAGGAAGCTGTCGTACTCCGCGCGCGAGAGGTCGCACTCCAGGTCGGCGAAGAAGACGTACTTCCTTTTTTCGCCGCGAAGCGGACGGCTCTCCAGCTTGG
>JANXYI010000233.1 GCA_025350085.1 Deltaproteobacteria bacterium | reverse complement strand
GCCGGACCTCTCCTTCCTGCCCGAGGACTTCCGGCCCGGCCTGCTTGAGGGTGTGCGCCTGTCCAAGCAGTGGGGCATCTACCGCCAGCAGTACTGCGGCTGCCTCTTGAGCGAACATGAGCGCTACAAACGCCTGCTGGGGTAGGCGCCCAGCCCCCGGGCACCATCCACTGACCGTTAGCCCCATCCCGTCTTTACGAATTCCTCTGCCTCGCGTATGGAATGCACTGGCGCCCCATGCGCCCAGGCCTTGACGCCGGGGTGGGGAGTGCCCACTTGGGGATGTATGGACTACAAGCTCTCTGACCTCATCGACCGCCACGAGCTCCGGCTCATGGCCGAGGCCTGCCACAAGGCCTGCGGCGTGGCCATCAGCATCAAGGACGCCGGTGACGACCGCGTGCTGGTGGGCGCAGGCTGGCAGTTGATCTGCGCCGGGTTCCACCGCCTGCACCCCCAGAGCCGCGAGCGCTGTCTGCTCAGCCGCAACAGCATCCATTTGCCGGGCCAGGACATCTCCGTGCAGGACAACCTCTGCCTGAACGGCCTGCGCCACCTGTCCATACCCATGCTCGTGGAGGGTCGCCACCTGGCGACCTACTACCTGACCCAGTTCTTCTACGACACCGACGTCCGCGACCGCGCACACTTCGCGGCCCAGGCCAGGGAGTTCGGCTACGACGAAGAGGAGTACCTGAGCGCCCTGGACGAGGTGCCGGTCCTCAGCCGCGCGCGCGCCCTGGAGATCGTCTCCTACATAAGCACCTTCTCCAAGCTCATCGCCGACCTGGCCACGCGCAACCTGCGCCTCAAGCTGGCCATGGAGGAGAACGAGCGCATCCAGGCCCGCCTGTGCGAGACGGGCGCCATCACAGAGGGCCTGCTCAACGTCATGGCCAGCCCCATCTTCATCAAGGACCGGGCCGGGATCTACACCGGCTGCAATGACGCCTTCAGCGCCTTCATCGGCCGTCCCAAGGCGGAGCTCATCGGCCGGGGCGTGTTCGACCTCTACGGCGAGGAGGACGCGCGCAAGTATCACGAGATGGACGAGGCCCTCATGGCCGCGGACGGCGTCCAGGTGTACGATTACAGCTTCACCAACACGAACGGCGAGCAGCGCGACGTCATATTCAGCAAGGCCGCCACCCATGGCGCGGCAGGCCAGGTCAGCGGCATCGTCGGCGTGATCACGGACATCACCGAGCGCAACCAGGCGGCCCGTGCCCTGCGCGAGAGCGAGGAGCGCTATCGTTTCCTGGCCGAGAACTCGGCAGACATCATCTGGCGGCTCGACGCCGACCACCGCTTCAGCTACGTCAGCCCGGCCGACGAGCGCATGCGCGGCTTCCACTACAAGGAGCTCCTGGGCCAGCCTGTGTGGAGCGCCATGCACCCGGACCATGTGGCGCTCATGCAGGAGCGCTGCCGGGACTACCTGGCCACCATCGCGGGCGACGGCAACCCCGCGCCCCTGCGTGTGGAGGTGCCGCTCCTGCGCCAGGACGGCGGCAGCTTCTGGGCCGAGATCCTGTCCAACCCCGTGCGCGAGGACGACGGGCGCATCTGCGGCTTCCACGTCGTGGCCCGGGACATCAGCCAGCGCAAGACCTACGAGGAGCAGCTCGTGTTCGTGTCCACCCACGACGCGCTCACGGGCTTGTACAACCGCGCCCACTTCGAGGCCGAGTTCCAGCGCGCCTCTGTGGGCCGCCAGCTGCCCATCAGCGTCATCATGGCCGACGTGGACGGGCTCAAGGCTGTCAACGACAGCCTGGGCCACGCCGCGGGCGACGACCTGATCAAGGCCGCGGGCGAGGTGCTCAGCAAGGCCTTCCGCTCCGGCGACCTGGTGGCGCGACTGGGCGGGGACGAGTTCGCGGTGCTGCTGCCAGGCGCGGACGAGGCAGCGGTGGCCGTGTCCCTGGAGCGCATCTGCACGGAACTCGGGGCCTGCCACCACCTGAACATCCCCTTCCCCGTGCTCCTGTCCCTGGGCGCGGCCACGGCCCGGACACCGGAGGAGCTGGAGCGCGTCCTGCGCGAGGCCGACCGGCGCATGTACGAAAACAAGACCGCGCACAAGACCGTTGGGGCCAGGCGCCCGGTGTCGGCAACCTGACGTTTGGGCCGGCCCGGCCCTCCAGCGCCCCCCCCATAACGACCCGCAGGCCTTGAGCGCCAGGCAATTGCTGCCCCTGGCGCGTCGTTTGCAGTTGCCAAGGCATGGAAGTCTCCTGCCGCACCCGAAGCCGCGTTGTCCGCACCCATGTCAGGACCTTCGTCCGGCCCCTGATCCTGGGGCTGCTCGGTATGCTGCTCTTTTGCGCCGGTGGCTGCGCCTTTTTGCCCTTTGCGCTCACCACCGCGAGCTCCTTTGCCCTGCCGCAGACGGCCTCCCTGGCCATGACCGGCGTCAAGGGCGCCTTCAACAGCGCCCAGCTGGCCGCCGACGAACGCGACATGAACACCATCATGCGCGACAACATGCTCACCCTGAAAGCCAAGAGCACCCTGCTCACCGAACGCAGCGCCGTCGATGTGCAGGTCTATGCCTACAACGGCGACATCTTTGCCGTGGGTGTGGTGGACAACGAGGCCCAGCGCGAGCACGTCGTCCGCACCCTGCAAGCAGTCCGGGGCGTGGACGAGGTCAAGGGCGTCCTGCGCCTGCGCGACCTGGAAAACCCGGACGCTGGACAGAACGACAACTACCTGGAAAACATCACCCGTCTGGCCCTGGCCCGCTACCTGCTGCACAAGAACGCCGGGGTCGAGGTCCGCGCCGTGCAGGGCGAACTCTGCCTCGTGGGCGTGGTGGGCAGCTATGCCGAAGCCCTGGATCTCATCCAGTACGTGGAATCCGTGTCCGGGACCCGCGCCGTGTCGCTCCTGGCCATCCGCGACGAATA
>JANXYI010000080.1 GCA_025350085.1 Deltaproteobacteria bacterium | reverse complement strand
GGTGGTCCTCGCCCTTGCTCCGGAGCTGACGAGGTCTGGCGGCCAGCCCCTGCGCGTCTATGAATCCAGCGCAGGCACGGCTTTTTTGTCCCGCCAGCTGGCGGACCAGGGCCACAGCGTGGTCATCTCCAACTACCGGCTCCAGGGCATCCCCGGCGTGCAGGAGGTCGAGGCTGACCTGAACCTGGTTCTGCCTTTTGCGGACGCGAGCTTTGATTGCATCCTGTGCCGCGAGGTCATCGAGCACGTGGAGAGCGTCCCGCACACCCTGCGCGAGTTCAGCCGTCTTCTGGCGCCCGGCGGCAGGCTTGTGCTGACCTTTCCCAACCGTTTGCAGATCCGCTCACGGCTGTTTTACCTGCTCTCCGGGTTCTACCGGGGCATGAAGTCGCCCATAAATTTGGACGTGGCCTTTGGCGAGGCGCACATCAACCTCCTCGGCTACCCGGAGATGGACTACTTCCTGCGCAAGGCTGGTTTTGCGGTCACGGGCGTGTCCAGCAGCTATTTCTCGGCCTGGGACCGGCTGCTGGCGCCGCTGCGGCTCCTGGTTCGGACCGCGACGCTCCATGCGCTGCTCAGGCACAAGCCCAGGGCCGAGGAACATGACAAGACCCGGCCCGCGAACCGGGCCTACAACCGCTATATCGCGGACGTGCTGACCGCCCCGGAGTTGTTCTACGGCAAGGACGTCATCGTCTCGGCCGTGCGCGTGGCCGAGGGCCAGCCCAGCTTTCCCGCACCATAGGCCGCAGAATGCACCTCGACGCCATCACCTCCTCACTCAAAGCCCACCCCGGACGCTGGGCCTTCTGGCTCATCCTGCTGCCCACGCTCCTGCGCCTCTGGTTCGTGGCCACGGGGCAGCTGGGGCTGGTGCAGGACGAGGCCCAGTACTGGGACTGGACCCGGCACCTGCAGCTGACCTACTATTCCAAGGGCCCGCTCATCGCCTGGATCATTGCCCTGTTCACGGGCCTGTGCGGGAACACCGAGCTCGGTGTGCGCCTGGGGTCCATCCTGGGCGCTGCGGCCTTCCCTGGGCTGCTGTGGTGGCTTCTGGCGGTCCTGTGGCAGCGCCCGGTGCTGGCGGTGCTGGCGGTGTTCCTGGCGGCTGTCTCGCCCCTGTTCCAGGCGCTCGGCATCCTGATGACCACGGACAACCCGTTCGTGCTCTGCTGGACCCTGGCCATGATCGCCCTCTATGCCGCGGCCACGCCGGACGAGACGGGACGGGACCGCGGAGCGTGGCCCTATCTGCTGCTGGCCCTGGCCTTTGGCGTGGGCATCCTGGCCAAGTACACCATGCTGGGCCTGGTCGGGCTGGCTGTTGTCTACGGCTTTCTGCTGCACCGCGGAGGGGCCCTGCCCGGCCGGTTCTGGTCCCGCCTGGCCGCGGCCCTGGCCCTGGGCGTGGTCCTGGGCTTTTTGCCCACGCTCATCTGGAACATGCAGAACGGGTATGTGGGCTACAAGCACGTGCTCCAGCTCATCGGCGTGTCCGGCGAGGGCGCCAAGACCATGTTCCGGCTATCCCGTGTGCCCGAGTACGTCGGCGCGCAGCTGGGCTTTGCCCTGCCGTGGTGGTTCTGGCTCATGCTCGTGGCTGGCTGGCGTGCGGCGCGGCAGGTCTGGCAGCCTTCCGCAACCATCTCCAACAACAGTTCCCGGACGACCCTGGCCCAGGCCGCCCTGCTGGTGGTCTTTTTCTGGCCCATGACCTTGTTTTTTCTGGCCTGGAGCTTCCACACCAAGGTCCTGGCCAACTGGAACACGGTCAGCTTCGTGGCCGGGAGCATCCTGGGCGCACTGGAGCTGGAGCGTCTGCTGGCGAGCGGCCCGACGCGCCGGACCGGGCGTCTGCTTCTATTTGGCGGGGTGGCCAGCCTGGCGCTCATGCTGCTCCTGCACCTGCAACAGCTCCTGCCCATTCCGCCTGCGCTCAATCCCGCGCACCGGCTTAAGGGCTGGGAGGACGTGGGCTCGCGCATGGGCCAGGTGGCAGGGCAGCGCTTTGTTGATCCCGCACGGGTCTTTTTCATGAGCGACGTCTACGACACCACGGCCTCCCTGGCTTTCTACCTGCCGGGCCAGCCGCAGACCTACTGCCTCTGGTGGAGCGACCGGCGCATGAACCAGTATGACCTCTGGGGCGGCCCACAGGGCAAGCTCGGCTGGGACGCGGTGCTGGTGCTCAAGGGCGACGCGGCAGGAATGCCGCCGGTGCTGGCGGACATGTTCGGGTCCGTCAGCGGCCCGTACCGCTATGTGGCCAGCTACCACGGGGCCCCGGTCCGGCCGTTCTACTATTACCTTTGTTACGGCTACACAGGCCTGTGGCCCAGTCGCGACAACGGCTCCTTCTAGACTGCTCAGCCTCCTGAGTTCTTTTATTCCGAAGACCTTTCGTGATCTTCCGTGACATCCGTTGACATTCTTTGACAACCGGTGCATAAGCGAATACATCGGTGTCATATGACTGACGACGATGTGCGTGCGCAGGCTGCAGCTCTAGTGCTGCCCCGGCTGCTGACCTTGAAAGAGGTGGCCGACATCTTGCGCATCCACCCCAGAACAGCGTACAGGTTGGTGCAGGATGGCACGCTGTCCGCGATCCGGGTGGGGACGCAGTGGCGGGTTACGGAGCAGGCGCTGCACGAGTATGTGGCGCGCGGATGGCGGCACTGGCGGCCGGAGCCGCCCAGGGCCAAGACGCGGCAATACACCTTGCCGATGGAAGACGAGGAGTGAGCATGAACCCGACGCTCGTGGGATTTTCCGGCCAGCCGACCCAACCCCGCCCAGTGACCCTACCCAATGATTTCGGCAAGCCCATTGCAATGACCGCCAGCCTGGTGGCCGAGGATATCCACTTCAGCACCACCACAGGCGTACTCACGGTGGAAAAGCTGTACCGCTCGACCCAGGGCCTGACGGGCTACGGCATCATCGCTGCCTCGGGCGAGAGCCGGGAGCGCCGCGCGTACACCCTGGACGATCAGGGCGAGACCGTGGTCTGCGACAACGGGGCTTTTGGTGTGGAGATCCCGGTGGACGACCTGTATGAACTTCTGTGCATGGCCTTGCAGGCCGAGGACGCCCTCAAGACCGTGGGTGAGCATGCCCTGTTCCGCGCGGCCGCGAACGAAGAATAGCGCCGGTTTTTCTGCCCGCTAACGCAAAGCGCCCGGATTTCCGGGCGCTTTTTTTGTCGTCTGCGGGGCGGCTAGGGCTTTTCGCAGTGCAGGGAGGCCGCGCTGTGGGCGCCGAAGTCCTCCTGGCCCGTGGACTCGATGACCGCGCGCCAGTAGTCGGACTCCACGTTGAGCATTTTGCGCTTGCTGGTGACGAGTTCGAGCGGCACGTGGACGTAGCGTGACTGCAGGCGGCTCACCACCATGCCGGTCTTGCCGGCCATGGCCGCGTGCACGGCGTTTTGGCCCAGGAAGCCCGAGTATACGCGGTCGTTGGCGTTGGCGGGCACGGAGCGGATGATGTAGCTCGGGTCGATGAACTTGACGGTGGCCTCCATGTTGCGGGCCTTGAAGTACTCCTTGATGCGGCCGATGAGGATGGTGCAGATGTCGCAGAGCACGGGATTGCCCGAAGCATCGGTCTTGCCGCTGGCCTCGCAGAGGTGCTGTCCCGCGCCCTCGGCCACCACGATGACGGCGTGGCGGCGCTTGCGCAAGCGCTGTTCCAGCTGTTCCATCAGGCCGTCCGTCCCGTCCAGGGTGAAGGGGTTTTCCGGCACCAGCACGAAGTTGACCTCTTTGAGGGCCAGGGTGGCCTGGGCGGCGATGAACCCGGACTCGCGGCCCATGAGCTTGACGATGCCGATGCCGTTGAAGGCGCCCACGGCCTCCACATGGGCGCAGGCAATGGCCTCGGTGGCTTTTTCCACGGCCGTGTCAAAGCCGAAAGACTTGCCCACAAAATTGATGTCGTTGTCGATGGTCTTGGGGATGCCGATGATGCTGATGCGCGAGTTGCGCGCCTTGATCTCCTTCACGATGTTGGCGGCAGCCTTCATGGTGCCGTCGCCGCCAATCATGAACAGCACGTTGATGTTCATGCGCTCGAGCGCGTCCACGATCTCGTCTGCGGGCTGCGGCCCGCGCGAGGAGCCGAGCTCCGTGCCGCCGAAGACATGGAAGTTCGAGACCTTGTCCGGGGTCAGCTCCATGATGTCGTGCCCGTACTTGGGGATGAACCCTTGCAGGCCGTAGCGGATGCCGATGACCGAGGCCACGTGGTAGTGATGGAAGGCGTCCATGACAATGGCGCGGATGACGTCGTTGATGCCCGGGCACAGCCCGCCGCAGGTGACGATGGCGCATTTGACCTTGGAGGAGTCGAAGTACAGCTTGCCGCGCGGCCCGGCCTTCTCGAAGCGTATGGGGCCGTTGCTCGCGCCCAGCAGGTCGGCCTCCTCCTCGGTCAGGTTCAGCTCCAGCTCCTCTTCCTGGTCGATGAAGCGGCAGTAGCGCAGGGGGGTCGGAATCTTGGCCACGCCGAGGGTCTGGATGCTGGTGTTCAGGCCTGATTTCCTGGAGCCGGTGCTCTTGGTCATGGGGACCTCCTAAGGCCGCATACGGGATTTCTTGATTCCCCTCTATACCATCTCGTGCCCTGGCGTAAACTCCCCTGGCCTGGAATCCTTGAGCATCAATGCAAGCGCAGGAGCCGGGACCGGGCGTCGGCGTTCAGGCCCTGGCGCAGGGGGATGTTGACGGACTCCTGTGTCGGCCGGGCGGGTTGTTCCGCAACATTCTGCGACGGATTTGCAGCATTCGCCGCATCCGCCGGAGGCGCCGGGACGCGCAACGTCTGGTCCGGCGGGCTGTCGGTCCAGAGGAAGACTTCTGTCTCGGAAATGGCGCGGCTGTTGATCCGGTAGTTGCCTGAGCGCTCCCTGGGCTGGGCCAGCGTGTCGTAGATGCGCAGCCTGAGGCCCGGTATCTGGGCTGTGCCGTCGCTGTGCACCGCAACCGCTGCCCAGTCTTCCGCAAAGCACTGTGCGCGCGCTGCGCCGGTCCGGGCGTCAAAATAGCGCACCTGGCCGTCCACATCGGACAGGCGCAGGCAGGAGGCATGCCTGGACAGCGTGAGCATCAGCCTGCCAGGCTCGTAGAGGGGCTCCGCCTGCCAGGACAGGTGGGTGCGGACGTAGTACAGGTCCGTGCCGCGCAGTTCCAGCCAACCCTCTTGCCCCGGCGCCTCTGCCGGGCCGGACGCGTCTGCGCTGTCTACGGCGCGGTTGTGCAGCACATCCCAGCGCACCACTCGTCCGTTCGCGCCCCAGAGCCGCGCCTCACCCGCGTGGAAGTCACCGCGCACAAAGGGCCCGCCAGAGACCTTCAGGGCGCTCATGGCCTTGCCGGTGCGCGGGTTCCAGGTCCCGCCGCGGCCCTGGGCATCCAGCACCAGCAGCACACCCTCGGCGTCGGAGAAGCCGAGGGCCGCTGGTGCGCCGGGCAGGGTGGCCACGGGCCGCAGCTCGCCGCCGCGCGGGCCGACCCAGACCTTGCCAGCACCATCCTGGGCCGCCAGGAAGGCGCCGGAGGCGCTCAGGCTCAGGCTGATCTGGCCGCGCAGGGCCGTTTCCGCGCTGCTGGCCGGGCAGCCCGGGGCGAGCAGGTCGAAGAAAACGAGGCGGTTCATCCCCTGGGCCCAGGCCGCCAGAACGGTTCCGCTCCTGGCCAGGGCCAGGGCGTAGGCGGGGTGGGCGCCGGGCATCTGCAGGCCGGTGCAGTTCCCGGCGCCCCAGAGCCGGATGCGGCCGTCGGCTGTGCTGGCAGCGGCGGCCTGGCCGTCTCCGGCGCTGGCCCCCGCGCTGGCGACGACATCCGTGTCCAGCAGCGCGGCGGCGCGCTCCAGCCGGAGGCTCAGGCCCTGGGCCCCGGCCCAGAGGCGCGAGGACGGGTCAACAATCTCGGCAGGGTCAAGGGCGCTGCTTTGCAGGGCCTGCTCCAGTGAGGCTCCCGGCGAAGACGGCCGCGGCGGCTCTGCAACGCGGTTGAGGATGTAAGCCTCTCCGACATCGGGCCGGGGCGCGTCCGCCGCTGCTGCGAAGGCCGGGGGCAGAGCCACCAGAAGGCAGGCAAGGCACGTGCCGAGGGCCATTCCGGACAGCGGCCGGGTGACTTTCCGGCACAACTCCGGGGCCGGGACGGTCAGGCCCGGTGGCTTGCAGATGTTTGCGGGGGGCTTGGGGTCTTGTTCAGGCATGGCGGGTGTCCTGCGCTGTTGCCCCCAGGCCTAGGCCAGGCCCGTGAGCTCCTCGATGGCCAGGTCCGGGTGGCTGGCGATGGCCTCGCGCAGGGCCTCGGGCTGGGCCGTGGCCGCGCCCACCTGGGCCACCACCAGACCGGCGGCGTGGTTGGCCAGCACTGCAGCCGAAAGCAGGTCCCCACCGGCGGCCAGGCCCAGGGCCAGGGTGGCGATGACCGTGTCGCCCGCGCCGGTGACGTCAAAGACCTTGCGCGCAAAGGTCGGAATACGCAGCGCTTTTCCCGGCCCCTCGAACAGGGCCATGCCCTGGCTGCCCAGGGTGATCAGCAGCTGGCCGCACCCAAGCCGCCGGAACAGGGCGGCCGCCGCCTGGACCGGACCGTCCTGGCTGCTGGCGCTCAGGCCCGCGCCTTCGGCCGCCTCCTTGGCGTTGGGCGTCAGGATGTCCACGCCCTGGTACAGGTCGAAGTTGCAGGGCTTGGGGTCCACCAGGATGCGCGGACGGGTGCCCGAGGGGCCCGTGAGCGTGCGCAGCGCGTCCATGAGCGCCCTGGTGACGACGCTCTTGCCGTAGTCAGAAACAATAATGATATCATGACCTTGCCCGTGAGCAGCGACCTTCTCCAGCAGGGCTCCAACCACAGCTTTGGGGAGCTCTCCGGTCTGCTCGCGATCAACCCTGACGATCTGCTGATTCTGGGCGATGATCCGGGTCTTGCGCGTTGTGCGGCGGTGATCTTCGCACACCAGGTCGGTGTGGGCGCCAGCCTCGGTGAGCAGGCCCGTGAGCGTCTGGCCGTCCTGATCGCTGCCGATGACCCCGATGATTAGGGCTTGCCCACCAAGGGCCACGATGTTGCGCGCGACATTGCCGGCCCCGCCAAGGCGGTACTGCTCGTCGGACACTTGCAGCACGGGCACTGGCGCCTCGGGGGAGATGCGCGTGACCGAGCCGAAGGTGTAGTGATCAAGCATCACGTCGCCCACGATCATCACGCGCCGACCCGCCAAGCGGTCCACAAGGGAGAG
>JANXYI010000066.1 GCA_025350085.1 Deltaproteobacteria bacterium | reverse complement strand
CCCGCATCGCCCACGCGCATCTTGCCGAGGATCGCGTTCAGGTTCGCGCCGTCGTAGTAGAGCAGGGCGTCCACCTTGCGCAGCATCTCGACGATTTTCGGCAGGTTCTTCTCGAACAGGCCGAGCGTGTTCGGGCAGGTCATCATCATGCCCGCAACCTCATCGTCGAGCACCTTGGCCAGCTCGTCCGGGTCCACGATGCCGTCCTTACTGGGCAGGTTGACGACCTCATAGCCCGCGATGGCCGCGCTGGCCGGGTTGGTGCCGTGGGCCGAGTCCGGGCAGATGATCTTGGTTTTCTTATTGCCTTTGTCCTTGTGGTAGGCCGCAATGATCATGACCCCGGTGAGCTCGCCGTGGGCCCCGGCCATGGGGTGCAGGGTGAAGGCCTTCATGCCGCAGATCTCGCAGAGCAGGCGCTCGGTCTCGAACATGACCTCCAGCGCCCCCTGGCACAGCCTGCCTGCCCCTTTCAGCTGCGGCAGCACCGGGTGCAGCCGCGTGAAGCCGGGCAGGGCGGCCACGGTCTCGGTGAACTTGGGGTTGTACTTCATGGTGCAGGAGCCGAGCGGGTAGAAGTTGCCGTCCACCCCGTAATTGCGCCGCGAGAGCTGGGTGAAGTGGCGCACCACGTCGAGCTCCGAGAGCGCGGGCAGGCCCGCCGACTTCTGGCGCAGCAGCCCGGCGGGCAAAAGCTCGGCGGCGGGCTTGTCGGCCTTGTCGGGCCAGACACCCTCGCGGCCGGGATCGGATTTATTGAAGACCGTGTTCATATAAGCATCCCCCGCAGCATCTCGGCCAGGATGCCGATCTGCTCCTTGGACGTCTTTTCGGTGCAGGCCACGAGCAGGGCGTTTTCCAGGCCCGCATAGTAGCGGCCCAGCGGGAAGCCGGGCACATAGCCGCGCGTGGTGAGCTTGTCTATGACCTGAAAGGCGTTCACCGGCAGGCTCACGGCGAACTCGTTGCCAAAGGGCGCGGCGGAAAGCATCGACACGCCCGGAATGGCGGTCAGGCGCTCGGCCGCGTAGTGCGCGCGTTCGATGCAGGTCTCTGCGGTGCGCGTCAGGCCCTCCTCACCCAGCAGGCACAGGTGCATCAGCGCGCGCAGGGCGCACAGGGCCTGGTTGGAGCAGATGTTGGAGGTCGCCTTCTGGCGGCGGATGTGCTGCTCGCGCGCCTGCAGCGTCAGCACATAGCCGGTGCGGCCCTTGGTATCCACCGTGCGGCCGACCATGCGGCCGGGCATCTGCCGGACCATCTCCCTGGTGCAGGTCATTATCCCTAAGTACGGCCCGCCAAAGGAGAGCGGCAGGCCCAGGCTCTGGCCCTCGGCCACGGCCACGTCCGCGCCCATCTCGCCCGGGGATTTGAGCACCGCCTGGAGCACCGGGTAGACGGAGACCACGGAGACCACCCCGGCTGCCTTGGCTGCGGCAAAGAGCTGGGTGAAGTCGTTCAAGGTGCCGAAGAAATTGGGGTTTTGCACCACAACGGCCGCGGTGTCCGCGTCGAGCGCTTTGGTGAGCGCCGCCAGGTCGCAGGTGCCGTCCTTGTGGGCGATGGTGACCAGTTCCAGGTTCAGGTTGGCGGTGTAGGAGCCGAGCATGACCCGGTAGATGGGGCTCACGGCCTCGCAGACCACGAGCTTGCGGCGGTCGGTGTGGCGCACGGCCATCATGGCCGCCTCGAAGAGCGCGGTGCCGCCGTCGTAGACCGAGGCATTGGCAAAGGTCAGGCCGGTGAGGCGCGTCACCGCTGTCTGGTACTCGAAGATGGCCTGCAGCGTGCCCTGGGAGGCCTCGGGCTGGTACGGCGTGTAGGCGGTGTAGAACTCGCTGCGCATGGAAAGGGCGTCCACGGCGGCCGGGATGTGGTGGTCGTAGAACCCGGCGCCCAGGAAGCTCACGTGGTTCACCGCGTTCTTGCGGGCCAGGTCCTCCATCTGGGCCAGCACGGCCATCTCGCTCTTGCCTGCGGGCAGGTCGAAGCTCTGGGGGCGCATGGCGGGCGTGATCTCGGCGAAGAGCGCCTCGACCGAGGGCGCGCCAATGACGCCGAGCATCCGCCGGATGTCCTCCGGGGTATGCGGAACGTAGGGCATGTGCGTGTCTCCTTGCGGAAATGGGGCCGTATTTTGGGCTAGTGGGCTTCCGCGGCGCAGACCTCGGCGTAGGCCGCGGCGTCCAGCAGGCCCTCGGGCTGGCCGGCAAGCTTGACCCGGATCATCCAGCCGTCGCCATAGGGGTCCTGGTTGACATCCTCGGGCGCGGCCTCAAGCGCGTTGTTGACCTCGATGACCGTGCCGGACACCGGGGAATACAGCTCGCTGGCGGCCTTGACCGACTC
>JANXYI010000052.1 GCA_025350085.1 Deltaproteobacteria bacterium | reverse complement strand
GACGGGGTGCTGGTTTCCGGCTGCCACCCGCGCGACTGCCACTACACCGAAGGCAACCTGTATGCCCGCAGGCGCCTTGAGCTCCTGCGCCGCTTCCTGCCCATCATCGGCATCGACGAGGGCCGCTTCGAGTACATCTGGGTCTCGGCCTCCGAGGGCTCGCGCTGGCGCGACATGGTCACCAGGTTCTCGGAAAAGATCCACGCCCTGGGGCCCATCCCGCGCATGGCCGAGGCCGCGCACACCCTGTGCGTGCTTGAGGGCATGCTCGGGGTCTCCAGCGCCCAGCCGGACATGTGGGCGCCCGGCGAAGCCAGGCCCGAGCCCCGGCGCGACGCCCTGCTGCACATGGACGACTACAAGGAGGTCATGGATGGCGAGTGACCTGACGGCAAGGGAGTCGGCGGCGAACGAGTCAGCCACGAACGAGTCCGCTGCGAATATGCCGACAGCCAGCGCGTCGCCCGACCGCACGTTGGAGCTGCGCGCCCAGGTGGCTGCGGAGCTTCCGAGCGTGGACTTCGTGCTAGGCTACGGCCGGGGCTTTGACCCGCTGCACGCCACGCCGGTCACCGTGCGCAATGCAAAGGACCTGGACAAGCTCATCTTTGACCCCACCTGCGTGCAGAACCTGGCCACCAGCCTCTACGGCGTGCGCGGCAAGCGCCTGGGCGTGGTGGTCAAGGGCTGCGACTCGCGCTCCGTGATCCAGCTGTTGCAGGAGCGCCTGTGGGAGCGCGAGAACCTGGTCATCTTCGGCCTGCCCTGCGAGGGCGTGCTCGACCTGGCCAAGGTGCGCGCCACCCTGGACATCGCCACGGTGCGCGCGGTGGACTTCGCGGGCTCCCCGCGTAGCGGCAAGGTCATCCTGACCCTGCCCGAGGGAGTGCGCGAACTTCCCAGCGCCGGGCTGCTGGCCGACAAGTGCCTGCGCTGCCAGCACCCCAACCCGCTGGTGTACGACCACATGATCGGCGCGGAGCTGGCCCCCCAGGGCGCGGAAGATACCTACGCCGACCTGGCCGCCCTGGAGAAGCTCTCCACCCAGGAGCGCTTCGACTTCTGGAAACGCCAGATGGGCCGCTGCATCCGCTGCTACGCCTGCAGAAACGCCTGCCCGCTGTGCGTGTGCAAGCACGTCTGCCTGGCCGACAGCCGCGAGCCGCACTGGCTCTCGGCCGAGGCCACCCTGCAGGAGAAGTGGCTGTTCCAGGTCATGCACGCCCTGCACCTGGCCGGGCGCTGCACCGAGTGCGGCGAGTGCCAGCGCTCCTGCCCCATGGGCATCCCCATCCTGCTTTTGAAGCGCATGATGAACCGGGAGCTGAAGGAGCTGTTCAACTACCAGGCCGGGGTGAGCCTCGACGCCATCCCGCCCCTGCACACCTTCCTCATGGAAGAGGACCGCATCAAGGACCGGGGGCTGTTATGGTAGAGCGCTTTCTGGCCGAGGCCGACCTGCCCGCCGTGGCTGCGGCCTGGGCGCGCGAGTACCGCGTGCTGGCCCCGGTGCGCGAGGGCGCGGCCGTGGTCTACCGCGTCTTCTCCGCGGACATGCACCCGTTCCTCGGCCGACCGCCCAGCTCCTCGGCCAAGGAGGCGCTGCTGCCCCAGACCGAGAACCTGTTCAGCTACAAGTACCGCAAGGACCAGACCGACCTGACGCGCACCGAGGTCTTCTTATCCGAGCCTGTGCCGCCGGAGCCCACGCTGATCCTGGGGCCGCGGCCCTGCGACGCCAGGGGCCGCCATCTGCTCGACCGCGTGTTCCTGGAGCGCGGGGTCATCGACCCCCAGTACACCGCGCACCGAGCCGCCACGCTCTTCGTCAGCGTGGCCTGCACGCGCATGGAGAACACCTGCTTCTGCCACTGGACCGGCGGGGCCATGGACGACGAGACCGGCTCGGACGTGCTGCTGCACCCAGTGACAGGCGGGTTCGTGGCCCGGGCCGTGACCCTGGCCGGGGAAAAGCTCATCGCCTCATTGCCAGAGGCCTCCGCGAGTGTGCTGGAAGAGCTGGCCGCGCGCAAACAAAGCACTCCGCCTCTGGAACCGGCCCCGGACCTGACCGGCATCGCCGAGGCCTTCCTGGCCAAGTTCGAGGACCTGGACTTCTGGACCGACCAGTCGGCCCGCTGCCTGTCCTGCGGGGTCTGCACCTACCTCTGCCCCACCTGCTCCTGCTTCAACATCACCGACGAGAACTCAGGGATGGCGGGCAGGCGCCTGCGCACCTGGGACACCTGCATGAGCGCGCTGTACTCGCTGGAGGGCAGCGGCCACAATCCCCGGCCCAGCCGGGCGCACCGCCTGCGCAACCGCGTGGGCCACAAGTTCTGCTACCATCCGCGCGAATTCCCGGACGCCGCCCCCTCGCCCTCAGGCCTGGAGTTCTCCTGCACGGGCTGCGGCCGGTGCATCAAGTCCTGCCCGGTGGCCGTGGACATCCGCAGCATCGTGCTGGACGTTCTGGCCGCAGTAGCGGACAAGGCGGCCGAAAAGACGCCCGAACAGCCCGGGCAGCCAGAAAAGGTGGAGGCCAAGTGAACGCGCAGAGTCCCTACATCCCGGAGCTGGCCACCATCATCGAGACCTTTGACGAGACCCCGGACGTCAAGACCTTCCGCGTGGTCCTGCAGGACCCGGCCAAGATGGCCGCCTTCCGCTTCGAGCCGGGCCAGGTGGCGCAGCTCTCCGTGTTCGGTACGGGCGAGAGCACCTTTGTCATCTGCTCCCCGCCGACGCGCATGGACTACCTCCAGTTCAGCGTCATGCGCGTGGGCGAGCTGACCCACCGCCTGCACACGCTGAAGGAGGGCGACCCCATCGGCCTGCGCGCGCCGCTCGGCAACCACTTCCCGTACCAGGACATGCAGGGCAAGGACATCGTCTTCGTGGGCGGGGGGCTCGGGCTGGCGCCCTTGCGCACCCTGCTTCTGTTCATGCTCGACAACCGGGCGGACTATGGGAACATCACGCTGATCTACGGCGGAAGAACCCCGGAGCACCTGTGCTTTAAGGACGAGCTCAAGGAGTGGGCGGGGCGCGGCGACATGCGCGTGGAGCTCACCGTGGACAACCCGGGCGAGTCCTGGACCGGGCGCACGGGCGTGGTCCCGGCTGTGCTGACCGAATTGGCCGTGAGCCCGCAGAACGCCGTGGCCGTGACCTGCGGCCCGCCGATCATGATCCGCTTCACCCTGGAGGCCCTGGGCAAGCTGGGCTTCACGGACGAGCAGATCGTGACCACGCTGGAGCGGCGCATGAAGTGCGGCATCGGCCTGTGCGGGCGCTGCAACATCGGCGAGAAGTTCGTCTGCGTGGACGGGCCCGTGTTCACCCAGGCCCAGCTGAAGGGCCTGCCCCAGGAGTTCTAAAAAACCAGGCGCCCCGGCCCCAAATATTTTTCGGAACCGCCCTGTGGCACTGGATATTTTTCCGGGCGCAAGGATTGACATGGCCTGCCCAAGGATTACACTGAAAGCGTAGGAATGTTTCCTCAACGACCCCAACTGAGGAGGACAGGCCAATGGGCCAGGTAGCTGCTTAGCCGTCAAGGACGGCCCGCCGAACCCTCCGCCCCCTGCCCGGCGCATTCGCTGCCGCAGGCGGGGCCACCGGAGGACGCAGGCCACCAGAGACCTCTCCAGTACACCAACACTGCCCCTCCGGAGCTCATAGGGGGGCCGCCTCAAGAACCGCCAGGCCGCGCCAGAGAGACACGCGGCATCTGCAACAGACAGAGGGGAACACATCGGCAATCGAGGCCGAAAACCCCGCGGCCGGACACACAAGGCGCACACAGCCGGCCCTGCATATGACACGGGCCAGGCAGGCGTACCCCGCTTCGGCGCCGCCTGAAACGCCGCGGACAACCTCACGCTGCAGAGGCTTTGAAGGGTAAGCTCCCAACAGCAACCAGAACAACACCAGGCCGCCTCGGACAACCGGGGCGGCCTCCTCTTGTGCAGCCGTTTCCAGCAAGACCTCGCCGTGCATCGTCTGCCACGCCGCGGCCAAGGCCAACGATTATGTCGTGCTGGCCCCGCTCAAGAAGTTGGCTGGCGCCTCCACCAACAGAAGGCCGCCCCGGACTGCTCCGGAGCGGCCTTCTGGCATCGGCCTCTTGCTAGAACCGGAACAGGGCGAACTCCCTGGGCGTCAGCGTGCCGTCCTTGTTGGCGTCGGCCCGGGCAAAGGCCTCCCGGTGCTTGCGCCGGAAGTATTCGTCCAGGTCCTCGCGGCTGATGTAGCCGTCGCCCCGGATGTCCAGCTCCTTCACGTCGATGGTGCCGAACTGCTCCAGGCCCTTGATGCCTGCCTGCTTGAGCTCCTCGGGCGTGAGCCTGCCGTCGCCGTCCAGGTCCACGTCGGCGATGCGGAAGGGCTGGACCTCGGTGCATGTTTTCTTGGCATAGGCCAGCACCTCGTCCAGGCTGAGCCGACCGTCGTGGTTGGCGTCCAGGGCCTTGAAGGACGGCCCGGCCACCCTGCCTGGCGGCGGGGTCTGGGCCTGGGCGGCCGTGGCAGCACTGGCCAGGATCAGCCCCAGGGCAAGGGCCGCGCATGCATGCCTCATGTTTTTACTCCTTGGACTCCTAGGGCGCCTTGGGCGCCCGGCCAAGTCGGGCCGCTGGTGCCAGCTTGCCCGGGGCCGGGCGGACAATAGGTGTCCGGGCCTAGCCCAACTTCTTGAGCAGGTCCTTGGAGCCCATGTAGTTCGCGCCCTCCTCGCTCTTCACGAGCTTGTAGAACTCGCACTCCATGCAGTTGCTGGCCTTCTGCGCAAAGGTGCCCTGCACCTTGCCGCCGCACAGGGTGCCCGCCAGAACCCAGCAGGACCGGCCGCCCATCTTGCCCTGGTTGCAGCCGTCGGCCTTTCTCTCCTTGCTCGCCGTGCACTCCCCGAACTCCGCCACCTTGGCCCCGCCGGGCTGGCGGCCGCACTTCTTGAACTCCCAGCAATTCGTCTTGGTCATGTTCAGACCCTCCGTTGGAAATGATGACAGAGCCGACCAAAATCGTAGGATACTTGAAGTAGAATAGCCACGCCAGGGGCCAATAGCAAGCTTCCCCTTAAGATATTTGTGCGTTATGACGAGGACGTTGCTGTCCCCACTGTGTGTAATCCGTCCCGTCGCCGCCGCGCAAGGAGCCAGACATGCCGAACGTCCTGACCGCCATCACCAGGGCCAAGATCTCCGTCAAGATCTGGATCATCTCCGCCGTGACCATCACCCTGTTCATCCTGGCCACGCTGTACGGCTTCCTGCCCCTGGTGGCGGAGAGGCTCATGGAGGAGAAGCGCTCCATGCTGGCCAACCTCATCCGGGTGGAGATGGCCCAGGTCCAGGACTACCAGGAGCGCGCGGGCAAGGACGAATTCTCCCCCGAGCAGGCCAAGGCCAGGGCGCTTGAGCGCATCAGCAAGCACCGCTACGGCGCGGACAGCAAGGACTACTTCTGGGTCCACACCAGTGCCGAGGTGCCAGTCATGGTCATGCACCCCACGGTGCCCGCCCTGAACGGCAAGCCCATCAATGAGGAAAAATTCAACAGCGCCAAGAGCATGCGCTACCGCGACAGCAGCGGCAACTGGGTCGTCACCGAGATCCCCGGCGGCAAGGGCAACCTCTTCGTGACCATGAACCAGGTGGTGGCCAAGAGCCCGGACGGCATGGGCTACGTGGCCTACAACTGGCCCAAGCCCAAGCCCGGCGGCGGCGTCACCGAGGAGCTGTTCCCCAAGGAGTCCTGCGTCCGGCTGGACAAGCAGTGGGGCTGGGTCATCGGCACCGGCGTCTATGTGGACGACGTGGCCGCCCAGGTGGGGAGCCTGCGCCTAGTGGTCATGGCCGTGGCCGGGGTGGTGGCCCTGGCCGCAGCGGGGCTAACCCTGTTCATCCTGCTCGGCATCACGAAGCCCCTGGGGCGGCTGGTGCGCTATTCCCTGGACGTGGGCCAGGGCCAGCTCGACGCCGCCATCAAGGGCAGCTACCACGCCGAGCTCGGCGAACTGAAAGACTCCCTCAGCCTCATGGTGACGCATCTCAAGCAGGAGATCACCGTGGCCAGGCAGCAGGAGGCCCTCGCGGCCGAGAAGACCTGCGAGGGCGAAAAGGCCATGGAGGCCCTGGGCCAGGCCCAGGAGCAGGCCCGGGAGCAGGCCGCGCAGACCGTGGCCGCCATCGTGGAAAAGCTCATGGGCGCAAGCAACGACGTTTTCTCCTCGGCCATGGCGGCCATGATGGAGATCGAGGACATCCACAACGAGAGCGAGCAGCAGATGGGGCACATCGGCGAGGTGGCCACGGCCATGGACGAGATGACCGCCACGGTGCTCGAGGTGGCCAAGAACGCCGGGAGCGCCGCCGAGGGCGCGGAGCACACCCGCCAGAACGCCGAGAACGGCCAGCGCGTGGTGGAGAGTTCGGTCCAGGCCATCAACACCGTGCATGAGCTCACGGAGCAGCTCAAGGGCAACATGGTCGAGCTGCACGCCCAGGCCGACGGCATCGGCCAGATCATGGGCGTCATCTCGGACATCGCCGACCAGACCAACCTCTTGGCGCTCAATGCGGCCATCGAGGCCGCGCGCGCGGGCGACGCCGGACGCGGCTTTGCCGTGGTGGCCGACGAGGTGCGCAAGCTGGCCGAAAAGACCATGACCGCCACCAAGGATGTGGCCCAGGCCGTCACCGCCATCCAGGGCGCGGCCAAGCTGAACATGAGCGGCGTGGACTCCGCGGCCAAGGCCGTGGAGCAGGCCAATGCCTTTGCCAACGAGTCCGGCCAGGCGCTCACGACCATCGTCAAGCTCGTGGCCGGGACCTCGGACCAGGTGCGCAGCATCGCCACGGCCTCGGAGGAGCAGTCCGCGGCCAGCGAGGAGATCGACCGGGTCATCGGCAAGGTCCGCGCCGCAGCCCAGGTGGCGCTCGACAACACGGCCAACGCGGCCGGCGCCGTGTCCAAGACCACCAACGCCGCGCGCGCCCTGCAGGAAGAGATCGAGGACCTGAAGAAGATGTACAAATAGAAGCCGAACAGGCCGCTACGGCGCAGGGCCGCCAGGAGGGGAACACCCGTCCTGGCGGCTTTGCCGCGTCACACGTCCGAAAAAACGCTACAGCCAGCGCACCTGGGCCGGCCGCCGGGGCGGCAGCCGCTGGAAGCCGTATTTCGGGTAGCCGGCCATGAGCGCGCCCAGGACCCGGTGGCCCTCGGGGATGCCCAGCACGGCGTTGATCTCCGCGGATTCCCGGGCCGCCAGCATGAACAGCCCGGCCCAGCAGGTGCCCACCCCGTGGGCGTGGGCCGCCAGCTCGAAATAGGTCAGGGCGATGGCGCAGTCCACGGTGTGGTCAAAGCCCGCGGTCTCGGCATGGGCCACGATGAGGTTCGGGGCGCCGCGCAGGATCACGTCCTGGCCCTTGTCCCAGGCCTCCAGGAAGCCCAGGAAATATGGCAGCCGCCGCAGCGCACCCGCCGTGAGCCCGGCCAGCTCGCGCATTTTCTCAGCGCCCTCGGCAATGATCCAGTGCACCGGCTGGGCGTTCATGCCCGAGGGGGCGTAGCGCGCGGTGTTGATGAGCTGCGAGAGCAGCCCGCGGTCCACGGGATGCGCCTTGTAGCGGCGCACCGAGCGGCGCGAGCGCAGGAACTGCTCTGCGGCCTCCGGGGCCACGGCGAACTTCTTCTGCAGGGCGGGCAGGCTATCCGGGGCGATCCCGGCCAGGCTGAGCGCGCCCGTGGGACACACCGCGATGCAGTGGCCGCACCTGTAGCAGCGGGTGGCCGCGTCCCCGGCACCCGCAGGCAGGCCGTCCGGGCCAAGCGAGATGATGCCTGCCGGGCATTCGGCAATGCACAGGCCGTCGTGGTCGCAGCGGGCCGGGTCGATGAGGATGTGGGGCTGGGTCGGGGGAGTGGTGCTGTCCATTTCTTCCTCCTGTGTGCTTCAGACTGTATGCTTCAGACTGTGTGCTTAAGAGCGCGCCCAAATTACAGCGCGGAAATGACGCCGACCACGGTGCCGGTCATGAGCGAGGCGATGATCCCGGCCAAAAGCGCGCGCAGCCCCAGGCCCGTGATCTTGCCCCGGCGTTCCGGGCACAGCGTACCCAGGCCCGCCATGAGTATCCCCAGGCTGCCGAAGTTGGCGAAGCTGCACATGGCGTAGGTCAGGATGAGCCGGGACTGGGCCGAGAGCGCGCCCTCGGGCAGGGCGGCCAGGTCCATGAAGGCCAAAAACTCGTTCAGCACGATCTTGGTGCCCAGCAGCCCCCCTGCGGTCTGGGCCTCGGCCCAGGGCACGCCGATGAGCCAGGCCACGGGCGAGAGCATTGCTCCCAGGCCGCGCTGCAAGGTCAGAGGCGCGCCGTACACCTCGGGCAGGGCGGACAGCCCGATGTTGGCGAGCTTGACCACGGCCACGAACACGATGAGCATGGCCACGATGTTCCAGAAGAGCTGGAGCCCCTCCCAGGTGCCCCGGCACAGGGCGTCCACAGACCCCGTGGCGGCGGAGTCCGGCAGCTCGCGGCCCAGGGTCGGCTGCCCGCGCTCCGGGAGCATCAGCGCGGCCACGAGCAGCGCCGCTGGCGCGTGGATCACCGAGGCCGTGAGGATGTGCCCCAGGGCGTCGGGGATGACGTGCGCGAGCACCGAGGCATAGAGCACGAGCATGGTGCCCGCGATGCAGCTCATGCCCGTGGCCATGAGCGCGAAGAGCTCGCTTCGGGTCATCACGGCCAGGTACGGGCGGATCAAGAGCGGCGACTCGATCATGCCCAGAAAAATGCAGCCTGCCGCGCCCACGCCCAGCACCCCGCCGATGCCCATGGTCTTCTGAAGCACCAGCGAGAACAGCCGCACCACGCGCTGCAAGAGGCCCCAGTAGAAGAAGAGCGAGGCCAGGGCCGCGATGAGGATGACCAGCGGCAGGGCCTGGAAGGCCAGACTGAAGCTGAGCGCCGGGTTCGCGGGCGTGAAGGGCGCAGGCCCGCCGCCCACAAAGCCGAAGACAAAGCTCGTGCCCGCGCGGGTGGCCTCTTCCAGCGCGTGCACCACGCTGTTCAGGCCCAGGAACAGGTTTTTTACGGCCGGGACCTTGAGCACCAGCCCGGCAATGGCGAACTGCAGCCCCAGGCCGGCCGCGATCATGCGCCAGGGCAGGCGCGCAAGTGTGCTGCGCTCGGCGCTGGCCAGCCAGGCCAGGAGCATCAGGACCAGCAGTCCCAGGGCGCTGTGGAGCATGGGCGACTCCTTGGAGATTCGGGCGCGCACAAGGCTGCGGCCCTGGGTATTTGTGCGGGATTTTTCGGGCTTTGTGAAGAGGGAGGCAGACCCTCGACCACCCGGCGACCGCGAACAGGCGCCAAACAATATCGGCAGGTTGACCAGGGACCGCGCCGCATGTATTCGTTACCGCAACCGATACGCATGATTCGAAAACAGGGGGAACAGCGTGGCGCAAAAAGAACCGGGGCTCTTGCGGGCAAGCTTTTGCTTCGTGAAAACGACCCTGAACGAGAACGCCCTGCTGCGCACCAGCGTCCTGGCCACGGTGCTGTGCATCACCCTGGCCTGCATCCTGCTCGCGTTCTTCGGCGTCACCTACACCCTGGACCCCAAGGGCCCCAAGACCTACTCGCCGCGCCTGTTTGCCCTGCTCTTCCTGCCCGCGGAGTTCCTCATCTACGACCTGATCCTGGGCAACCCCGCACCGCGCGTCGGCCTCAAGGACCTGTACCTGGACTGGCGGTTTTGCGCGTGTTCTGGGCTTGGGTCAAAATGGTCCTGGCCGTGCTGCTGCCCCTTGTCGGCGCAATGCTGCTGCTTGTGGCCCTGACCGTGGGCTTTGGCAAGGGCGGCAAGCCGACCGGCGTCGGCATCCTGGTGCTGGTCGTCGGCCTTCTGGCCGTGGTCGGAGCCATGTTCTACTTGATGTTCCGATTCCTGTACCTGAACATCGTGGTGGCCCGGCGGGAGCCGCAGCCCCTCAAGACCTCCTTCCACGAGACCAGGGGCAAGATCTGGAAGATCAGTTGCGCCCTGTTCCTGCCCTGGACAGCCATCGTGGCCGTGACCATCCCGGTGGAGCTTCTGGGACCGGTGTTGGAACGCAACCTCGGCTTCGTGGGCCTGGCGCCCTGGTTCCTCTTCGACGCGGGCCTGACCGGCTTCCTGGGCTGCCTGGGCGCGGCCGTGCTGGCCTTCTCGTATCAGCGGCTCATCGTGAGCGGAGCAGCGACGGGACCAGCAGACGCGGCGTTCGCCCCGCAGCCCCCGCCGCCACCCGCGGCAACGCCGCCCGGCAATCCGTCAGACAGCGCGGGCAGCGGGATCAAGCCGATGGCCGCGAACTTGTCCACATCCGCGCCCGAGCAGTTGCCCACGTCCACGACCTTTTCCGCCAGTTCCGCGGCCGGGATGGCCAGCACGCACTGCCGCGTGCGGGAAAGGGCCTTGAAGCTGTGGTTCAGGCCGCTGAGCACGCAGCCGATGAGCGGGGGCACGAACTCCATCATGGTGTGCCAGGTCATGGTCATGACATTGGCCCGGCCCCTGTAGGCGGTGGTCACGAGCACCAGCGGCCCGGGTTCGAGCAGCTGGAAGACCTTGGCTAGCGGATAGTCCCTCATGGCGCGCTCCTTCTCCGTACAGTGGCCAGCCTATGGCCCGCACAAACGGCGGTTTTCAGGCTGGATTTCCACGCCAATACTCCTCTCCAGGGCCGGGGATGTCAACAGGCCGGGGCACAGGGGCTGCCCATACGAGGGGGTCCGGGGGAAATCATTTCCCCCGGCCGCCGGAGGCGAACGTAAGATGCGGAGCCGGAGCCTACCCGTGCCTTTCCCGCAAGATCCGCGCGGCCGCGACCATGGAGCGGAGCTTGGCTGCGGCGATGTCCTCGACGTTGACGCAGCGGTTGGCGAAGCAGCCGAACCCGCAGTCCGTGTTCAGGAAGATCTGCTCCGGCCGGTAGTACTGGAGCGCAGCCTCGGCCTTCTCGATGATGAACTCCGGCGGCTCCACGTCCGTGGTGCGCGGGTTCAGCACGCCAAGCCCCAATTCACGGAGCATGTGCGAGCCGGGAACCGGCCCTGAAAGGGACCGGCCCACCACGCCGATGTCTCCTGCACGGGGCGTTGCGTATTCCAGCACGTACTGGCGCACGTGCATGGCCGTGAGCGCGGGCAGAAGCGCGGTGTAGTCGCCCGTCAAGAGCACCTCTTCCCTGGTGCTCCAGTTGCCCCGGCAGATGTGCAGGCCGATGCGCGGGCCGGTCTTCCCGGAAGGGTCGAAGACCCCGTCGATGATCCGGTTGATGAGGCTGGCCGCGTAGCGCAGTTCTTCACCCGCGTCCCGGCGGGTGGCAAGGGTCGCTCACATGAAGGTTCGTCGGCCGCACTCCTGGCTCAGGACGATCTCGGTCAGCACCGGCTCGTCGAACTGCACGAACTCGCAGCCTGCCTCGGCCAGTTCGATGAGCTCCGCGCGCAACAGGGCCACGATGTCGTCGCCCAGCGCCTGCTGGTTCTCGTAGACCTTGGCCGTGTAGGCGCCGACCCACATGGAGCGGTTGAGCAGGTACGGCCCGGGCAGGGTGATCTTGACCGGCTTGTCCGTGAGGCTTTTGACGAAGCGGAAATCGTTCAGCGCGAGCGGCTCCCGGCGCTTAAGCTTGCCCACGCAGGTGGGGTTGCGGATGCTTGATGCCGGGACATCGAGGGTGGTCAGCATCTCCTCGAAGCCGCTCTTGTCCTCCACCTCGTCGAGCATCTCGGCCAGGCTCATGAGCCGGGTGCCTTCCACTTTCTCCGTGATGAAGGAATAGAAGTTGTCGCGCCGGTGCTCGCCGTCGACCACGATGTCCAGCCCGGCGTCTTCCTGGATGCGGATGGTGCGGCGCACTTCCTCGTCAGCCACGGCGTCAAAGGCCGCACGGCTCATCTCGCCCACGCGGCGGTCGCGCAGGGCGCGCAGCATGGCCTTGGAGCGCGGCCAGGAACCGACCTGCGTGGTTTGAAAGGGCGTGGTCTGGGAGGGCGTCGTCATACGTTACACCACCGCGAAGGAGATTGTCAGGGTTGTGGCCTTGGCCAGCGTGGCGGCAATGGGCGAGCGCGCCACCACGTCCGCAAAGGCCGCGCGGGTGGCCGCTTCGTTGTCCAGGGTGGAGGCGTAGCACCGGACCTCGATCCCGGCAAAGGACGGGTCGCCGTCTTCCAGGCCCAGGTGTGCCAGGATGTTGTGCAGCCGGCCCGTGACCGTGAGCTCGATGTCGTCCACCTCGAGGCCCTGGCGCGCGCACTGCGTGCCGTAGGCCGTGGCCAGAGAGGCACCCAGCGCCCCAAGCAGGGCCTCCACCGCCGAGGGGTGGGCGTCCTTTTCCTCGAAGCTGGCGGGCTGGCCCAGCGACCAGGAGAAGTTGCGGCAGTAGACCGTGGCTTTCTGGTGCCCGGTGGCGCGGGTGCGCAGCCGCCAGACATACGCCTTGGCCCGGGCCTTGTCCTCGGCCAGGGCCTTGTCCTCGGCTTGCGCCTGCGCCCCACGGCGCACCAGGTAGCGCGTCTGGCCCGGGGAGCCTCCAGGCAGCCTGCCCAGGTATTCGTGCCCGGCCATGCGGCACCAGGGCGGCAGGTCGTCGGCCACCGTGGGCTCGGAGCTTTTCATCTCCAGCACGCCGCCAGCGGGCACCCGCAGCATGTGCTCGCGGATGAGCAGAACGAGCCCCGAGCCGCAGTCCAGGTCGCCGCCGTCGAAAATCACATCCGCTGTGATTCCCGGCAACGGCGCAAGGGTCTCGCTCATGTCCTAGTAGGCCACGCTGGGCGAGCCATTGGCCAGCCACTCCACGAGGGCCGCGCCGCCGGCCGGGGTGGCGCCCTCGATCAAGTCAGCCTCGGACAGGCCGCGCTTCTTCAGGCACGGGGTGCAGACGTAGATTTTCCCGCCCGCGCCCACGAACTTGCCGATGAGCTCCTTCAGCGGGGCAAAGGGCGCGCCCTCGTTGATCTTCTCGGCCTCGCCCTTGACCGCGCAGTACACGCC
>JANXYI010000028.1 GCA_025350085.1 Deltaproteobacteria bacterium | reverse complement strand
CGTGGTCGGCCTGGCCGCCAGGGCCGGCAAGCCGATCTCCTTCTTCAGGTTCATGAAGTACGGTGTGCCGGTCACCCTGCTGACCCTTGGTATTTCAACCGGCTACATCTACCTGCGCTACTATTTCTGGCCTTAGGGCCCAGGCAAGCCTTGCCCTGGCCCGGCAGGCGCTGTAAAGAGACGTGACGGCCCGGAATTGGCCGGACAACATGGAGAAAGGTGGAGCAGGGCATGAACGTTTTGTGGGCACCCTGGCGGCTCGAGTACATCCTCGGCCCCAAGCCGGATGAGTGCGTGTTCTGCGTGCCAAGCCACACCGGCGAGGACGCCGAGCGCTTCATCCTGCACCGGGCGCGGCACAACTACGTGATCATGAACCGCTACCCCTACAACAACGCGCACCTCATGGTCACGCCGTTCCGCCACGTGAGCTGCCTGACGGACCTGACCCCCGAGGAGGCCCACGAGAACACGGACCTGCTCCAGGCCTGCGTACGCATCCTGGGGGAGGTCTTCCAGCCCCACGGCATCAACGCCGGGCTGAACCTGGGCGAGGCCGCCGGGTCGGGCATTGCCGCGCACATCCATTTCCAGATCGTGCCGCGCTGGAACGGCGACTCTTCGTACATGGCCGTGTTCAGCGAGACCAGGGTCATCCCGGAGCACCTGCGCTCCACCTACAACCGTCTGAAGCCCCATTTCGACGCCCTGGGCTAAAAGCCCCAGGCTGGAAGGAGTCCCCCATGCGCTATCTCAAGGCTGCCCTGCTGGCCCTGCTCTTCGTCTGCTCCATGCTCTTCTTCGTGCAGAACAACGGCCCGCTGTCTTCCAGCGTGCAGCTTGAGTTCAACCTGATTGCCGTGCACCTGGTGTCCCAGCCCCTGCCCGTGTATCTGCTGGTGCTGATGGGCTTTCTGGTGGGCGCGCTGTTCACCCTGGGCTTCCTGCTCGTGGAGCGCATCCGCCTGGGCCTGGAGCTCAAGGGCCTGCGCAGGCAGTACGCGGCCCTGGAGGACGAGGCCCTGACCCTGCGCACCCTGCCCCTGAACCAGCCCGAGAACCAGCAGCAGACCGGCGCCTAGCCCTCGGAGCCGTCTGTGCCCTGGAACGAGCTCTTCCGCCTCGGCCGCAAAAAGCCCAAGCATCCGGCCGGTCCGCAGGCCTCGGGCACGGGCGAGCAGCACACCCTCCAGGACACGCGCGCGGCCATCGAGGAACTGTCCCAGGCCGTCCGCAACAATCCGGAATCCGTCGAGATCTACCTGGCCCTGGGCAACCTGTACCGCTCCCAGGGCGAGATCGAACGGGCCATCCACATCCGCAACAGCCTCATCGCGCGGCCGGGCCTGGACCCGGCCCTCAAGGCGCGCAGCCAGTTCGAGCTGGGCCGCGACTTCAGGCGCGGCGGCATGCTCGACAAGTCCAGGCAGGCCTTTGAGGCCTCAAGCCAGGAGCTTGGCCGGACCGAGGAGATCGAGCTGGAGCTGGCGCGCCTGGCCGCGGACTCCGGCGAGTTCGAGCGCGCGGCCGAACATTATGGCCGGGTGGGCCGCAGCATGTCCGAGGCCCATTTCCTGGCGCGGCAAGCCGGAGAACACTTCCGCCTGGGCGACGTGGCCCAGGGCGAAAAATACCTCAGGCAGGCTTTGAAGGTTTCCCCGTCCTCGCCCGAGGCCTGGCTGGCCAGCGTGGTCCAGGCCGCCCTGTCAGGCAGCATCGAGCTGCTCCGGCTGAACCTGCAGAGCGCCTGCGCAGCCATCCCGGCCCCGCAGCGCTTCCTGCTCCTGGAGGGCCTGCTCGAAGCTCTGTCCGCTGCGCGCGCGGACAACGGCGCCAACGGCCCAGCGCTTTCGCCCGCGCAGATCTCCGAACTGGTCCAAGCCTCGGTGGAGGTGCTGGCGACCTTCCCGCCCGACGCCCTGCTCTGCTACTACTGCGCCAAGCTCTATCTCTTCGAGGCCGACCTGGAGAACGCCAAGCACTGGCTGGAAAAGTCGCTGGTGCTCAACGCGGACTTCTGGCTGGCGCGCCTGGAGCTGGTGAGCCTGGTGCTCGTGGGCCAGGACCTGACGCCTTTTCTGCGCGACCAGCTGGCCTACTTCATCAGCCACGCGCGCAAGTCCAAACGCTTTGTCTGCCAGTCCTGCGGGTTCCGCTGGGACAAGACCTTCTTTGTCTGCCCGCGCTGCCGCGCCTGGCACAGCATCCTCTTCCGCCAGGAATTCTCCTGACCCCCGGGTCGCCAGGTACCAACATGGACGCGCCCATGAACGCCCCGAAGCTCACGCCCATGTTCGAGCAATACAGGCAGGTCAAGGCCGAGCACCCGGACGCCCTGCTCTTCTTCCGCATGGGCGACTTCTTCGAGCTCTTTTTCGAGGACGCCGAGGTGGCCGCCCGCGAGCTGTCCATCACCCTGACCTCGCGCAACCCGGGCTCCGAGGCCAAGGTGCCCATGTGCGGCGTGCCGCACCACGCCGTGGACAGCTACCTGGCCCAGCTCCTGGACAAGGGCTACAAGATCGCGGTCTGCGACCAGATCGAAGACCCGCGGCAGGCCAAGGGCCTGGTCAAGCGCGCCGTGACCCGCGTGCTGACCCCGGGCACGGTCGTGGACGACCTCTCGCTCTCGGCCAAGACCCACAACTACCTGGCCGCGCTCTTCTGGGACGCGGACAAGGGCGCAGGGGGCCTCGGCTGGGTGGACTTCTCCACCTCGGAATGGTCGGGCTTTTTTTCCCGACGCGAGACCGAACTCTGGCAGTGGGCGGTCAAGATCGCACCCCGGGAGATCCTTTTGCCGCCTGGCAAAAAGATCCCGGCGCAGCATTTCGAGCTGGCTGCCCAGGTGACGCAGCTGGCGAGCCCCAGCTCCTTTGACCTGGCCGGAGGCGTTGATGCCGTGCTGGCCTCGCAGAACGCGCCGGAACTCTCCACCCTGGACCTGGCCGACAAGCCGGAACTGGTGCGGGCGCTGGGCGCCATCCTGGGCTACCTGAAGCGCACCCAGAAGACCGAGACCCCGCCGCTCGGCGAGTTCCGGGTGCTGGACCTCTCCAAGCACCTGATCCTGGACGAGGTGACTGAGCGCAACCTGGAGATCTTCCGCAGGCTGGACGGGCGCAGCGGGCCAGGCACCCTCTGGCAGGTGCTGGACTTCACCCAGACCGCCATGGGCGGACGGCTGCTGGAGTCGCGCCTGCGCCAGCCTTGGCGTGAGCTGGCCCCGATTGAGCGCACCCAGGAGGTGGTGGAGTTCCTGTTCAAGAACGACGCCCTGCGCGCCGAGC
>JANXYI010000015.1 GCA_025350085.1 Deltaproteobacteria bacterium | reverse complement strand
AGATGCTGGTGCTCAACACCGCGCACCGCCCGCCGCGCTCCCTGCCCGACGGCTCCGGCTACGAGGACCAGATCGTGGCCGAGGCCTTCCGCCGCATTGGCGTGGGCCTGCGCATCACCCATCTGCCCTCGGAGCGGGCCCTGCAGAACGCCAACCAGGGCATCGACGACGGCGACTTCGCGCGCGTGGCCGGGCTTTCGGCCCAGTACCCGAACCTGGTCATGGTGCCCGAGCCCGTGGACGAGTTCGTGTTCACGGCCTTCACCAAGGACCAGGCCCTGCAGGTGCAGGGCTGGGACGGGCTCAAGCCCCACAATGTGGGTCTGATCAACGGCTGGAAGATCGTGGAGGCCAACACCAGGGGTGCGCGCTCCGTGACCCGCGTCAAGGACGAGGAGGCCCTGTTCGCCCTGCTGGACCGCGGCCGCGCGGACGTGGTGGTGGTGGACCTGCTGCTGGGCCAGGAGACGGTCCGGCGCCTCGGGCTGACCGGGGTGCGCGCCCTGGAACCGCCGCTCGACCGCCGCGGCATGCACATCTACCTGCACAAGCGCCACGCCAGGCTGGTGCCCCGGCTGGCCGAGGCCCTGCGCCAGATGCGGCGCGACGGGACCATGCAGCGCCTGACCAAGGCCGGACTGGAGGAGGCCGCGCCATGAACAGCGCCCTCCGGACAGTGCCGAAGCCGCTGACCCTGCGCCTGTTCAAGCGCATCCTGCTCTTCAGCGCGGCGCTCATCCTGCTATTGGCCTGCGGGCGCGCCTGGTGGGAGTACCGCACGGCCCTGGAAACCGTGTACGAGGAACTTGCGGTCATCGGGGAGACCAAGGCCAAGAGCGTGGCCGCCTCGCTCTGGGACTTCGACCGCGAGCAGCTCGACCTGCACGTGGAGGGCATCCGCCATTTCCGGCACATCAGCTACGCCAGCGTGAGCGACACCTCCGGGGTGCTCGCCTCGGCCGGGGCGCGCAGGTCCTCGGGCGTGCTGGACCGGGAGTTCCCGCTGTTCACCTTCTACAACGGCCAGCGCCAGGAGCTGGGCGTGCTGCACGTCCAGGCCGACCTTGAGGAGGTCCGGCGCCTGGCCCTCAAGGGCGCGCTCCGGGGCCTGAGCTTCAACGCCGCGCTGGTGCTCCTGGTGGCGGGCCTGGTGTTCTGGCTCACGAGCAGCATGATCTCCCGGCATCTGGCCGCCTTTGCCCTGCATTTCCAGTCCTACAGCCTGGGCGGGGGCAGCCAGCCCCTGGCCCTGGACAAGAAGCCCGCGGGCGACGAACTGGACATGCTGGCGGGCGCCGTGAACACCATGCAGGACGGGCTCGCCGCCTCCTACGCCCAGGTGCTGGAGGCCCAGAGCGAGGTGAAGAGCCTGGCGCGCTTCCCTCAGGAGAACCCGAGTCCAATATTGCGCGCCGGGTCTGACGGCGTGCTGCTCAAGAGCAACCCGGCCAGCGTGGAGCTGCTGGAGCCCTGGGGCGTGGTCGTGGGCCGGAAGCTGCCCGAGACCTTCGCCGCAGTAGTCTCCCGCGCCCTGGCCAGCGGTGAGGTGCAGGGCTTCGAGACCGACTTCGGCGGACGGAACTTCGCCTTTGTCGCCAGCCCCGTGCCTGCGGAGGGCTACGCCAACCTCTACGGCATGGAGATCACGCGGCGGGTAAAGGCCGAGGGGGAGGTCCGGCGCAACGTGGCCCGGCTACAGTGCCTGGTGCGGGTGCTGCAGCACAAGGCCGAGACGGTCCAGGAATTTTTCGATTTCTGTCTGGCCGAGGCCCTGGCGCTCACCGAGAGCCGCTTCGGCTGCATCTACCGCTACAGCGAGGAGCGCCAGGAGTTTGCGTTCAACGCCTGTTCCTGCGAGGGCGAGTGCACCATCCCCCGTGCGACCCGGCTCGACGAACGGGAGTCGAGCGGCATCTGGGACGAGGTGGTGCGCCTGCGCAAGCCGCTGGTGCACAACGACCTTCGGGGCGCCAACCCCTTTGCCCCCGGCAGCCCTGAGGGCCGCGCCGGGCTGCGCACCATCATGAGCGTGCCCGTGTTCTACGGGGGCCGGATTGTGGCCGTGGCCGGGATGGCCAACCGGGAAGGGGGCTACCAGGACGGGGACGTGCTGCAGCTATCCCTGCTCATGGACGCCTGCTGGCAGGTGGTGGCCCGCCTGGAGGCCGAGGCCGACGTGCTGCGCTCCCTGCACGAGAAGGAGGTCCTCTTAAAGGAGATCCACCACCGGGTGAAGAACAACCTGCAGATCATCTCCAGCCTGCTCTTCCTTCAGGCCGAATACGTCATCGAGCCCCTGGATAAGACCATGTTCGAGGAGAGCCAGAAGCGCATCTCGGCCATGGCCCTGGTGCATGAGGAGCTCTACGGCTCGGACGACCTGGCCAGCGTGGGCATGAAGGAATACGTGCCCCGGCTGGTGGACCGCGTGGTGGCCGGCACCAACGTGCCCGTGAGCCTGGAATACGACGTGGAGGATCTGCGTCTGCCCGTCACCCACTCCATCCCCTGCGGCCTGGTGCTGAACGAGATGGTCATGAACGCCGTGAAGCACGCCTTCCGGGGCAGGCGCGGCGCCCTGCTGCGGATCTCCCTGGCCCGCAAGGACGGACAGGTGGAGCTGGCCGTGGAGGACAACGGGCCGGGCCTGCCGGAAAACTTCGACTTCGAGAACAGCACCACCCTGGGTCTGAACCTGATCAGCAGCCTGGCCCACCAGCTTTCCGGCAGCGTCCAGGCCCAGAGCCTGGCCGCCGGAGCGCGCTTCACCCTGCGCTTCCCCCTGGAGGGGCGTTGAGCCCCGGCCCGCTGACCATCCTCGTGGTGGAGGACGAGCGCATCATCTCGCTGGCCATGGAGATGCACATCAAGAACCTCGGCCACCGGGTCGGCGCCTCGGTGGCCTCCGGCGAGGACGCCCTGGCCGTGCTGCAAGGCCTGCGCCCGGACCTGGTGCTTATGGACATCCACCTGCAGGGCGAGCTGGACGGCATCGAGACCACCCGGCTGATCCGCGCGCAGAACGGCCCGCCCGTGGCCTACGCCACGGCCTACACCGACCCCGAGACCATGGCCCGGGCCCTGTCCACCGAACCCCTGGCCTTCCTGCCCAAGCCCGTGAGCCCTGGGGACATCAAGGCCCTGGTGCAGCGGCTTCTGGCCGCCCTTTAGGCCGCCGCGCCCCCTCCGCGTCCTGACCGCCCCGGCCCCAGGTTCCGGGCGGGGACTACGCAAAACCTGCGCCCGCTGTTGCGCCGGTGCGCCGGAAGGCGTACAGGTGGCGGGACTGGCCACTGCGCCGGGGTGGACATCCGCACGAGGGAGGGCAGAGGCATGACACGGCCATTCGGAAAGCCCGGCATCTCCCGCTTCGTCTTTGCGGCGCTGCTCGTGCTCTTCAACTGGCCGGCCTTGAGCATCCCTGGTCCAGGGGCGCTGTTCGGCTGGCTGTTCACCCTCTGGGGCCTGGCCATTGTCCTGCTGTTTGTGACGGCCCGCAGTGTCGCGCACAGGGACAGCGCACCCGCCGGACCGCCTGCCCCGGACCTCTTTGGGTCAGACCCTGATGGTCCGGGCCCTGACGGGCCGGACCCCTTTGGCCCGAAGTCCGGCGGCCCGGACCCCGGCGGCCCGGAAACAACGGGGCCAAAGGGCAGCGATGTTTAGCCCGCTGTTCGTGCTGCTGCTCCTGGCGGGCTACATCACCTGCCTGTTCCTGCTGGCCAGGTGGGCCGAGCGCCGCTCCGAGACGGGCCGCCCGGTCACGAACAACCCCTGGGTCTACTCCCTGTCGCTGGCCACCTACGCCACGAGCTGGACCTTCTACGGCTCCGTGGGCAAGGCCGTGGACTCGGGCCTCTTGTTCCTGACCATCTACCTCGGCCCGACCATTGCCGCTGCCCTGTGGTGGTTTCTCCTGCGCAAGCTCGTGCGCATCAAGTCGAACTTCCACATCGGCAGCATCGCCGACATCCTGGCCGCGCGCTATGGCAAGAGCCACCGCATAGCGGCCCTGGCCACGGTGGTCGCCTTCCTGGGCAGCGTGCCCTACGTGGCCCTGCAGCTCAAAAGCGTCATCTCCACCTTCTCCCTGGTGGCCGGGGGCGGCTCGTGGCTGCAGAACTTCATCGGGCCGCTGGTGGTGGTGCTCATGATCGCCTACACCATCCTGCTCGGTGTGCGGCGCATGGACCCCACAGACCGCCATCCGGGCATGGTGGCCACGGTCACGGCCGAGGCCGTGATCAAGCTGGTGGCCCTGGCGGGCGTGGGCGTGTTCGCCGTGTTCTTCCTGAACCACGGCCTGTCCGACCTGCTCGGCAAGCTGCCGCCGGATCGGCTGGCGGGCATCCTGACCCTGGCTAGTTCCGAGGGCTCGCCCTACGTCACCTGGGCCAGCTACCTGCTGCTCGCCATGTCGGCCATCCTGTTCCTGCCGCACCAGTTCCACCTGGCCGTGGTGGAAAACTCCGACGAACGGCACATCCTCACCGCCTCCTGGGTCTTTCCGCTGTATCTGCTGCTGATCAACATCTTCGTGGTGCCCATCGCCGTGGCCGGGCTGGCGGACGGGCTCTCCCCGGCCCAGGCCGACACCTTCGTGCTGGGCCTGCCCCTGGCCCACGGCCACCCGGCCCTGGCGGTCCTGGTCTTCCTGGGGGGCTTTTCCGCGGCCATGGGTATGGTCATGGTCTCGTCCATGACCAACGCCGTGATGCTGACCAACCACCTGCTCCTGCCGGTCATCGAGCGGGTGCCGGCCCTGGGCCTCTTGAAGCGCCGCCTGCTGCAATGCCGCTGGGCCTGCGTGGCCTTCCTCGTCCTGGTGTCCTACTGGTTCGAGCTGGCCGTGGGCGAGTCCTACATCCTGGTGAACATCGGCATCATCGCCTTTGGCGCGGTGCTGCAGTTCGGCCCGGCCATCCTGGGCGGCATCTTCTGGAAGGGCGGCACCAGGGCCGGGGCCATGGCCGGGCTTACTTCCGGGTTCCTGCTCTGGGTGCACACCATGCTCCTGCCCGCCCTGTCCCGAAGCGACGGCATCTGGGCCGGGCTGGTGCACGACGGTCTGTTCGGGCTCTCCTTCCTGCGCTCCGAGGCCCTCTTCGGCCTGACCGGCCTGGACCCGGTGACGCACTCGGTGTTCTGGACCCTTGGCTGCAACATCGGGCTCTACGTCCTGGTCTCGCTCTTCACCAGCCAGACCCGCCAGGAAGTGGCGGTGCTGGCCGAGTTCACGGGCCAGCCCGCGGCCCGCGAGAGCGAGGCCGGGCCGCTGGAGGAGGCGGACATCGACCTGGGCCAGAAGTGCCTGCTCATGGAGCGCACCCTGCGGGAGTATCTGCCCCGGGCCGAGGCCCTGGACATCCTCCTGGCGAGCATGCGCACCCTGGACCTCTTTGGTCGGGACAAGATCACCGTGACCATGCTGGCCGCGCTCTACGCCGAGGTGGAGAAGTCCCTTTCCGGCGTGGTGGGCGCGGCCGCGGCGCACAAGGCCCTGGGCAAGGCCGGGGTCTTCAGCCCGGAGGAGACCAGGGTCCTAAGCGACGTCTACGGCCGGATGCTGGCCGCCATGCGCATCACCCCGGACGAGCTGGTGCGGCGCATCGACTACCACATCGAGCGTGAACGCCTGCTGACCCGCCACGCCGAGGAGCTGAAAGAGACCATCCGCCTGCGCGAGCAGGAGATCCATGAGCGCAGGCGCGTGGAGCAGGCCCTGCGCAAGGCCGAGGAGAATTTCCGCGGCATCTTCCTGAACGCCCCGGAAGGCATCTTCCAGTCCACGCCCGACGGCCGCTTCCTCTCCGCCAACCCGGCGCTCGCCCGCATCCTGGGCTACAACTCGGTGGAGGAGCTGGTGGCCCAGGTCACGGACCTGGGGCGGCAGGTCTACGCCTACCCCCTGGGTCGGGCCAGGTTCCTGCGGGTGTTGTCGGACACCGGCGCGGTGGATGGCATGGAGATGGCCATGCGCCGCAAGAGCGGCAGCCTCTTCTGGGGTTCGCTCATCGCCCGGGCCGTGCGCGACGCCGACGGCAGCCTGGTGCGCATCGACGGGACCCTGGCCGACGTCACCGAGCGCAAGCAGGCCGTGGAGGAGCTGCGCGAGAGCGAGGCGCGCATCCGCGCCCTGTTCGACGCCACCTCGGACTCGGCCATCCTCATGGACACCGAGGGCGTCATCTTGGCCATCAACGAGCACGGGGCCAAGCGCCGCGGCCTCTCGGCCGAGGAGATGGTAGGCCACACCATCTATGACCACCTCCCGCCCAACGCCGCGGAGACCCGCCGCCTGCAGACCCGGGAGGCCGTGCGCACCAGAAGCCCGCGCACCTTTGAGGAGGAGCGCGAGGGCTTTATCTACGCCGTGACCATCTACCCGGTGCTCGACACCGACGGTGTGCCCCGGCAGCTGGCCAGCTTTTCGCGCGACATCACGGCGCGCAGGCAGTCCGAGGAGACCATCCGGCTCCTGAACGAGGGCCTGGAGCAGCGTGTGCTGGAGCGCACCCGGCAGCTGGAGCACGCCAACCAGGAGCTCAAGGAGACCCTGGAGCAGCTCACCCGCACCCAGAGGCAGCTGGTGGAGTCGGAGAAGATGGCCTCCCTCGGCGGGCTGGTGGCGGGCGTGGCGCACGAGATCAACACCCCGGTGGGCGTGGGCGTCACCGCGGCCTCGCACCTGGAGGCCCGGGCCAAGGCCGCGCTCGGCGCGTACCAGGAAGGAACGCTCACGCGCACGGGCCTGGAAAAGTTCCTGGCCCTGTGCGACGAGTCCACGCGCATGATCCTGGTCAACCTTCGGCGCGCCTCGGAGCTCATCCGCAGCTTCAAGCAGGTGGCCGTGGACCGCTCCACCGAGGAGCGCCGCTCCTTTACCCTGCGCGACTACCTGGAAGAGGTGCTGCTGTCGCTTAAGCCCCAGCTCAAGAAAAGCGCCGTCACGGTGGAGCTTGCCTGCGACCCGGAGCTTACCATCGACTCCTATCCCGGCGCCTTTTCCCAGATCCTGACCAACCTGGTGATGAACGCCCTGCTGCATGCCTTCGATCCCGGCCAGGCCGGCCGCCTGACCATTGCCTGCGGCCAGGAGCAGGGGCGGCTGTCCCTGGCCTTTAGCGATGACGGAAAGGGCATCGCGCCGGAACATCTGGACAAAATATTCGAGCCATTCTACACGACCAAGAGAGGCCGGGGAGGGACAGGCCTGGGCCTGCACATCCTCTACAACATCGTGACGCAACAACTCGCAGGCACGATCCGCTGCGAGAGCACCCTGGGCCAGGGAACCGCCTTCTTCCTGGACATGCCGCTTACCGGCTTGAGGACACAATGAGCACACAGACGGGCGACGAACTGCTGTTCCAGGACGAGGCCCCGGCCCCGTTGGCCCAGGTCGCGCGCTCCCTCAGCCAGGGCGCGGCCTGGAAGATCCTCATCGTGGACGACGAGGCCGAGGTCCACAACGTGACCAGGCTGGTGCTCTCCGGCTTCAGCTACAAGGGCCGCAGCCTGGCGTTCTTGTCCGCCTACACCGGGCGCGAAGCCCGCGGGCTCTTGGCCCAGCACCCGGACATCGCGGTGATCCTGCTCGACGTGGTCATGGAGGAGAACGACACGGGCCTCAAGCTCGTGCAATACATCCGGGAGGAGCTGAAAAACCTCTTCGTGCGCATCATCCTGCGCACCGGCCAGCCAGGCCAGGCCCCGGAAGAGCGCGTCATCGTCGAATACGACATCAACGACTACAAGGAAAAGACCGAGCTCACGGCCCAGAAGCTCATCACGACAATTGTCTCGGCCCTGCGCACCAGCTGCGACATCGCCACCATCGAGGCCAACCGCCAGGGGCTGGAGAAGATCATCGAGGCCTCGGAGAACATCTTCGAGCTGCAGTCGCTCGAGAAGTTTTCCACCGGCGTGCTGACCCAGATCACGGCCATTTTGTCCCTGCACAAGAACGCCGTGGTCTGCCAAGCCTCGGGCTTTGCCGCCGTGAACAACCAGGGCCGTTTCAACATCCTGGCGGGCACGGGCCAGTTCGAGCAGCACATCCGCAAGGACGTCGAGGAGGTCCTGTCGGCGGACCTGCACGCCCGGATCGTCAGGGCCGTAAGCGAGCAGAGCAGTCTGTTCTTCGACGGCTCGCGCTACATCGGCTATTTCCGCAGCCGCAACGGCTCGGAGAGCGTCATCTATCTGGAGGGCAGCGTCCAGCTCTCGGACCTGGACCGCCAGCTGGTGGAGATCTTCTTCACCAACGTGTCCATCGCCTTTGACAACCTGCACCTGAACAAGGAAGTCGAGGACACCCAGCGGGAGATCATCCACACCCTGGGCGAGACCATCGAGTGGCGCTCGCACGAGACCGGCAATCATGTGCGCCGTGTGGCCGAGTACATCCACATCCTGGCCCGCAAATACGGCCTGCCTGAGGCCGAGGCCGACCTCTTGCGTCTGGCCGCGCCCATGCACGACGTGGGCAAGCTGGGCATCCCGGACAGCGTGCTGAACAAGCCGGGCCTGCTGAATCCAGAGGAGATGATCCTCATCCAGACCCATCCGAGCATCGGCTACGAGATCCTCAAGTCCTCGACCCGGCCGATGCTCAAGGCCGCGGCCATGATCTCCTTGCACCACCACGAGCGCTTTGATGGCACCGGCTATCCCTCGGGCCTGGCCGGGGAGGACATCCCGGTCTACGGGCGTCTGGGCGCCGTGGCCGATGTCTTCGACGCGCTCATGAGCGATCGCATCTACCGTCCGGCCTGGCCCGTGGAGCAGGTGGTGGTGCACTTCCGCAAGGAGCGCGGCCAGCACTTCGACCCGCGCATGACCGACATCCTGCTGGACAACCTGAACGAATTCCTGAGCATCCGCACGGCCTACAAGGACTAGCGGGCCTGCCTGCGCGCCCGGGCGGGCGTAGGATAAAGGGCGGCCCCTGCGGGCCGCCCTTTATCGTTGCTGCTTGTTGCTGTCAGTTGCTGTCGGCTACCCGTCCGCCCCGGCGCTCTCTTCCCGGCCCAGGTCCAGCAGCCGCGCGGCATAGGCCTGGCGCAGCTCCTCCATGTACGCGGTGTCGATGGGGCCCTTCCAGGTCACGATCTCGGTGTAGCGTTTGGGGATCTTCGCGGCCAGAGGGTCGTAGCCGGAGCGCAGCCTTAAGCGCCAGCGGAGCTTCTGGATGGCCTCCCCGGCCTGGGCCAGGTTCTCGGCCACGCCCTGGTAGCCCAGGCTGATGAGCGCCGTCTTCATGCGCTCCTCGGTGTACACCCCGCGCGCGAACAGGCAGCCGACCATGCTCGTGAGGACGCAGCGGCTGGCCTCGTCCTGGACAAACCCGGCCACGATCTTGGCCGCGTCCTTGTCCTGCTTCTTCTGGTCCGCGGAGTAGGCGCTGGAGTCCAGGTGCGAGTGCCGGAAGCTTAAACTCTCGGACACGAAGAAGGTCTCGCCCGTGGCGTACCCGGCCATCTCCTGGCCCAGCACGCAGGCGAAGTCCTCGCCCTTGTAGTGCTTCGCGGCCTTGAGCGTGCCCTGGGCCAGCAGGCGGTAGAACTCGTTGGTGCCTGCGCCCAGGTGGCGGATGGCGGCCTTGTAGCCCGCGGCCTCGCCAAAGGCCAGCGGTGTGAGCGTCTCGGCCTCGGTGATGAGGCCCTTCTCCAGCGCCTCGGTGGCCCAGGCCAGGGCCACGCCAGCGCTCATGCAGTCCAGACCCTCGCGCTCCACGCAATCCATGAGGCCCAGCACCCCGAAGCCGTCGCCCATGCCCAGCATGGAGCCCAGCGCGAAGATGGGCTCGTAGTCGTAGGCCACCTGGCGGTACAGGTAGCGGTTGTCGGCCATGAACTTCTCGCGCAGGTAGCCGATATGGATGCAGCCCACGGGGCAGCCGGAACAGGCCGTGTTGCGCAGGAGCATGTCCTTGGCGAATTTCTCGCCGCTGATGCCGCCTATGCGCTCCGGGTCCGTGGTGGCCTGCAGGTTGCGCCAGGGCAGGGACTTGAGTTCGTTCAAGGCGGCCACGTTCCCGGCCGTGCCCAGGTCGTGGTACTTGCTCATCATGGAGGTCTCGGTGAGCTGCGTGTAGACCGCCTGGAAGTCCTGGGCATAGGCCTTGCCCTCGGGCAGGGGGAAGGAGCCGTCGCCCACGATGGCGATGGCCTTGAGGTTCTTGGCGCCCATGAC
>JANXYI010000229.1 GCA_025350085.1 Deltaproteobacteria bacterium | reverse complement strand
GTGCAGCCGCGCGAGCGGGCTGTCCGGGGTTACGGTGAGCGGCGGCGAGCCGACCTGCGTGCCCGGCATCGGCATGATCCTGCACGAGATCGGCCTCTCGGGCCTGCCCGTGAAGCTCGACACCAACGGCATGCTGCCAGACGTGGTCGAGGCCCTTTTGGCCGAGGGCCTGGCCGAGCACTTTTCCGTGGACGTCAAGGGCCCGTTCGGGCGCTACCCGGAGCTCACCGGCGGGGTGGTGACGGAACACGACGCCCGCAGGAACCTCGCGCGCCTCTTTGCCCTGGCCGAGTCCCGGCCCGAAGCGTTCACCTTCCGCACCACCTTGGTGCCGCAACTGACCGAAACCGACATTAAGACCGTGCGGGGCCTTTTGCCCGCCGGGTTCACCCTGGCCACGCAGGACTATCACCCCCCAAGGAGGCCCCATGCCCTCGCAGATCCTGAAGCGCGACGGACGGCTGGAAACCTGGTCCAATGACCGCATTGCCCAGGCCATTTTCAAGGCCCTTTCCGCCAGCGGCATAAAAGACCCGCTGCTGGGCCGCCGCCTGGCGCTGAAGGTCGAGGCCAAGCTTAAGGATGTCGACATCCCGGAGCAGGAGCACGTGCAGGACATGGTCGAGCTGGTGCTCATGGAATCCCGGCAGTTCACCGTGGCGCGCAAGTACATCGTCTACCGCGAGAAGCGCCGGGCGCTGAGAAACCAGCGCGAGGCCTTCCTGGACATCACCGAGACCATCGACGAATACCTGGACAAGAGCGACTGGCGCGTGGCCGAGAACTCCAACATGAGCCACAGTTTCCAGGGGCTCATGCTGCACCTCTCGGGCACGGTCCAGGCGCGCTACGCCCTGGAAAAATATCCGGAGGAGGTGCGCCTGTCCCACGAGCACGGCTACTTCCACATCCACGACCTGTCCTTTGGCCTGGCCGGGTACTGCGCGGGCTGGAGCCTGCGCGACCTTTTGCTCGAGGGCTTCAACCTGGAGGGCCGCTCCTGCGCGGGTCCGGCCCGGCACTTTGACTCCGCCCTCGGCCAGATGGTCAACTTCCTGGGCACGCTCCAGAACGAGTGGGCCGGGGCCCAGGCCTTCAACAACGTGGACACGTATCTGGCGCCCTTCATCCGCCACGATGGCCTCTCCTACAAGAAGGTCCGCCAGGCAGTGCAGAAGTTCGTGTTCAACCTGAACACCACCAGCCGCTGGGGCGGGCAGAGCCCGTTCACCAACCTGACCTTTGACCTGACCCCGCCGAAACACATCGCCAAGGAGGCCATCATCATTGGCGGCCAGCTCCTGGACTCCACCTACGGCGAGTACGCGGCCGAGATGGAGATGTTCAACCGGGCCTTCCTTGAGGTCATGCTCGACGGCGACTACGCCGGGCAGATCTTCTCCTTCCCCATCCCGACCTACAACGTCACCGAGGACTTCCCCTGGGAGACCGAGATCGGCGAGCTTTTGCTCAAGCTCACGTCCAAGTACGGCGCGCCGTACTTCCAGAACTTCATCAACTCCGATCTTTCTCCGGAAGACGTGCGCAGCATGTGCTGCCGCCTGCAGATGGACCTGCGGCAGCTGCGCAACAAGGTCGGCGGGCTCTTTGGCGCCGGGGACCTCACCGGGTCCATCGGCGTGGTCACGCTCAACCTGCCCAAGCTGGCCTACCTCTCACAAGGGGAAGACGAGTTTTTGACCCTGGTGGAGGAGTACGCCACCATGGCCAAGGACTGCCTGGAGTTCAAGCGCAAGCTCATCAGCGACAACCTGGAGCGCGGCATGTTCCCCTGGACCAAGCGCTACCTCAAAAACGGCTTCAAGGGCCATTTTTCCACCATCGGGCTCCTCGGCGGGCACGAGGCCTGCCTGAACCTCATCGGCAAGGGCATCGAGACCGAGAACGGCATGCGCCTCATGCGCCGGACCTTGAACCGCCTGCGCGAGGTCACCGCGCGGTTCCAGGAGGAGACCGGCACCCTGTACAACCTGGAGGCCACCCCGGCCGAGGGCACCAGCTACCGCCTGGCCAAGATCGACCGCAACCTCTACGCGGACATCATCACCTCCGGCAACGGCACCCCGTACTACACCAACTCCACCTGCCTGCCCGTGGGCCATTCCGAGGACGTGGTGGCCTGCCTGGAGCACCAGGACCAGCTCCAGCCGCTGTACACCGGCGGCACGGTGTTCCACACCTTCCTGGGCGAATCCGTGGCCGACGTGGCGAGCTTGCGCGAGTTCATCATCAAGAGCTTCCGCAACACCAAGCTGCCCTTTCTGTCCATCACGCCGACTTTCTCGATCTGCAAGGGCCACGGCTACATCCGCGGCGAGCACGAGAACTGCCCCACCTGCGGCGAGCCTGCCGAGGTCTTCACGCGCATCGTGGGCTACTACCGGCCGGTGTCGCGCTGGAACAAGGGCAAGCAGGCCGAGTACGTGGACCGCGTGGTGTATTCGGGGGTCTGCGAGTAGGGGATGGGTAGTTTTCGTTAATAATTGCTTGGGATGAGAAAAGCCCAGACGGCAATCTGGGCTTTTCTTAATTTAGGTGGACGAAGTGGACCTCGTCCCCCGCCTTGGGATACTGCATGGCCCAAGTAGAACGGTGCCTAACAACGCTGATTCTACCATGCTACTCCTACTGGCGCAATCCAAAATCTGGCCCACAAAGGAGGAAACAGCATGAGTGACAAGAAGAACAATGGCCAGAAGATCGGACGTGATGCCGGAAATGGGCAGTTCATTCCTGTGAAGGAAGCCGAGAAGCGGCCGAAGACTACTGTTATTGAGACCATCAAGAAGAAATAGGCACTGAGCCACCGGAGGAGGGACTTGGGCTCTCCTCCTCAACGGGCACATAGCCACCGCCGGGCCGAAAGGTCCGGCGGTTCTTTTTGTGCCGGGCCGTGCCAGGGCCGCACCCGCATTGACAGCCCGCGCGAAGTATGGAAAATGAGCACTCACTTCAGGGCGCCATGTGGCGCGCTGCGGGTGAGCACTCAATCATCCTCCAACCAGCAACGAGGCATATCCATGAAGATGGCGCGCGCTGCCGCAATGGTCCTGGCCCTTCTCACGGTCCTGGGCTGCTCCAAGGAGTCCGACACCCTCAAGATCGGCGCGGTGCTCTCTGTCACCGGCCCGGCCTCGTTCCTGGGCGAGCCCGAGAAGAACACCCTGCTCATGCTGCAGGAAGAGATCAACGCCAAGGGCGGCGTGGAAGGCCGCAAGGTCGAGGTCATCGTCTACGACGACGAGTCTGACGTGAACAAGTGCGTCATGGCCGCCAAGAAGCTGCTTGAGCAGGACAAGGTGGCCGTGGTCATCGGGCCGAGCATCTCCGGCAACACGCTGGCCATCTCCAAGTTCTTCGCCCCGGCCAAGGTGCCGCTGATCTCCTGCGCCGCGGCCGAGAAGATCGTCAAGCCCGTGGACCCCTTTGTCTTCAACACCCCGCAGCTGGACCGCCACGCCGTGGGCAAGATCCTGATGGACGCCAAGAAGAAGGGCTACGCCAAGCTGGCCATCCTCACCGTGAGCGACGGCTTCGGCCAGTCCGGCCGCGCCGTGCTGCAGGAGCTCATCCCGGCCCAGGGCTTCCAGCTCGTGGCCGACGAGGTCTTCGGCCCCAAGGACACGGACATGTCCGCCCAGCTGACCAAGATCAAGGGCGTCGCGCCGGACGCCATCATCTGCTGGGGCACCAACCCCGGCCCGGCCGTGGTGGCGCGCAACCGCGCCCAGCTCGGGCTGGCCACCCCGCTGTACATGAGCCACGGCGTGGCCTCCAAGAAGTTCATCGAGCTCGCGGGAGACGCCGCCGAGGGCCTCATCCTGCCTGCCGGGCGCCTGGTGGCTGTGTCCCAGGTGCCGGACGGCCATCCGCAGAAGGCGCTGCTGACCAAGTACGTGGCCGACTACACCAAGCGTTTCGGCGCCCCGCCCTCCACCTTCGGCGGCCACGCCTACGACGCGCTCATGCTCGTGGTCACGGCCGTGCAGGCGGGCAAGTCCGCCAAGCCCCAGGACATCCGCGACAACCTGGAGCGCATCAAGAGCCTGGCCGGCACCGCGGGCGTGTATTCCATGAGCCCCGAGAACCACAACGGCCTGGACGAGAGCGCCTTTTTGATGGTGACCATCGAGAAGGGCGAGTGGAAGGTCATCGACTAGCCTGACGCAATAACCACGACGCGGTCGGCGGTCCTTCAAGGGGCCGCCGGCCGTCTTGTCTCTGGAAGCGCATGGATCTACCCAGCCTCCTGCAATACCTCATCACGGGCCTGACCGTGGGCGCCACCTACGGCCTCACGGCGCTTGGCTTCACCATCATCTTCAACACCACCGGCATCATCAACTTCGCCCAGGGCGAGTTCGTGATGCTCGGCGGCATGATGAGCGTGTATTTCATGCGCGCCCTCGGCTTGCCGGAGCCCGCGGCCATTGCCCTGGCCGTGGCCGGGACCACGGCCCTCGGCGCCCTGGTGGAGCGCCTGGCCATCCGCCCGGTGCGCAACTGCCCGGCCATCAACCTGATCATCATCACCATCGGCGTGTCCATCCTCATTCGCGGCGCGGCCATGCTCGTCTGGGGCAAGGACACCTTTGCCCTGCCGCCCTTCACCGGAGCCGCGCCCCTGTTGTTTCTGGGCGCGGCCGTCATGCCCCAGAGCCTGTGGGTGCTGGCCATCAGCCTGCTCATCCTGGTGGGCCTCAAGACCTTTTTCTCGCGCAGCATCCACGGCAAGGCCATGCTGGCCTGCTCGTTCGACCCCAAGGCCGCGGCCCTGGTGGGCATCGGGGTGGACCGCATGATCCTGCTGTCCTTCATGATCTCGGCCCTGGTCGGGGCCATTGGCGGGGCCATCCTCGCGCCCATCACCCTGACCAGCTTTGACGTGGGCGTGCTCCTGGGCTTGAAGGGCTTTGCCGCCTGCATCCTGGGCGGCCTGGGCAACCCCTATGGCGCGGCCGCGGGCGGGCTGATCCTGGGCGTGCTGGAGTCCCTGGGCGCCGGGCTGATCTCCTCGGCCTACAAGGACGCGCTGGCCTTCGTCATCCTGCTGGCCCTTCTGTTCGTGCGGCCCTCCGGGCTCTTCGGGCAGAAGGACGGAAAGCGGGTCTGAGCATGGACGTCACACCGGGCTCTTCGGGCAGTAAGACGGGAAGCGGGTCTAGCGTGGACAGCGGCTATGGCCGCGACATGCGCTGGCTGGGCGGCTTTCTGGCCCTGCTGCTCGTGGCGCCGCTCGTCATCGGCAACAACTACCACCTGACCGTGCTGACCATGTGCTGCCTGCACGCCATGGTCGCCGTGGGCCTGAACCTGCTCGTCGGCCACGCCGGGCAGATTTCGCTCGGCCACGCCGGGTTCTACGGCCTGGCGGCGTACACCACGGCCGGGCTCTCGGCCACCCTGGGCCTGCCCGTGGGCGCCTCCATGGCTGCCGGGGTCGGCGTGACCTCGGGCGTGGCCGCGCTCATCGGCCTGCCCGCGCTCAAGCTGCGCGGCCACTACTTGGCCATGGCCACCCTGGGCTTCGGCATCATCCTGTCCATCCTGTTCAACGAGACCGTGGGGCTCACCGGCGGCCCTTCGGGCTTCACGGGAATACCGCGCCTGTCCTTGGCGGGCGTGGAGTTCACCAGCGACCTGTCCGTGTTCTACCTCATTGCCGCCTGCCTGGGCCTGGTGGTCTGGCTGTCCTTCAACATCCTGCACTCGCGCGTGGGCCGCGCCCTGCGCGCCCTGCACACCTCGGAGAAGGCCGCCCAGGCCATGGGCATCGACATCGCCCGCTACAAGCTGTTCATCTTCGTCATCTCGGCCGCCTTTGCGGGCCTGGCCGGGGTGCTCTACGCCCACTACCTGACCTTCATCGCCCCGGCCTCCTTCGGCTTCCTCTTCTCGGTGCAGCTCATCGTCATGGTCGTGCTCGGCGGCATGACGAGCATCCCGGGCTCCATCGTGGGCGCGTTTTTTCTGACCGTGCTGCCGGAATTCCTGCGCGCCTTTGAGAGCATCGAGATCCTGCTCTTCGGGGCCATCCTGGTGCTGTGCATGATGTATCTGCCCGACGGCCTGGCCGGAGGTTTTGACCGGCTGTGGCGGCTGGCCTGGGTCCGGCTGGGCCGGACCGGTGCCAGGTCGGATGGCGGGCCTGACGGGGAAGGCAATGGCTGAGCCGTTGCTTGTCTGCGAGGACGTGGGCGTGCGCTTCGGCGGCCTGCAGGCGCTCTCCGGCGTGGATTTTGCGGCCCGGGAGGGCGAGGTCACGGCCGTCATCGGCCCCAACGGCGCGG
>JANXYI010000437.1 GCA_025350085.1 Deltaproteobacteria bacterium | reverse complement strand
GGCGATTTCATGGCTGGCCGGGCCACGAAAGCTTTCGGCCTGGTGCGGCCGAGCTATGAGCCGGGTGTGCGGCCGGCCGACCTTGCGCGCTGTCTGCCGGACTTTGCCGTGGCCGCGCTGCGCGAGGCCCTGCCTGCCTTTGACCGCAAGCTGCGCGGCTTTGCCGATCCGCAGGCCCTGCTCACGGGCGTGGAGACGCGCTCGTCCTCGCCGGTGCGCATCCTGCGCGGGCCGGACATGCAGAGCGTGGGCCTGCCTGGCCTGTTCCCGGCCGGGGAGGGCGCGGGCTATGCGGGCGGCATCGTGTCCAGCGCCGTGGACGGCCTGCGCGTGGCCGAGGCCGCGGCCTTGAGTCTCTGCGGCCTGGCTGTGGGCGATCTGGAGGCTTAGCGTGGACGACTCTCTGTTTCCCCTGCCCACAGAGCTGCCGGACTGGATGCATTCCGGAGAGTTTGTCGGCTATCTGGCTGCACCGGGCTTTCTGCCCGAGCTCCTGACCGAGCTGGGGCTTTCCGGCGCGAACGGGTCTGGGCACGTGGTCTTCGGTGACATTGTCTTTACCATGAATCGGACGAAGCCCGCCAAGCCCGCCGCCTGGGCGCAGAACATCTGGCTGGACGCGCGGCTCATCCCAGCCGCGAGCATCGGCCAGGCCGCCAAAGCCCTGCGCGGGCTCCAGCGCAACTGGTGGCCGCACCCGGTGCGCCTGGCCCGGCGCAGCGCGCTGGTCACGGACAAGCTGCCCAAGGTCTCGGCCCGGCCGCACATATTCGGCGAGCCTGCGCCCACAGCAAAGCTGGGCTCCTGGACCCTGTGGGATGAGGGCTGGCTCATTGCCGCGCCCACCTGCACGAGCGCCTTTCCGGACGGCCAGCCGCAGTTCGTGGAGGACCGCGAGAGCGCGCCCAGCCGGGCCTACCTCAAGCTCTGGGAGACGTTCACCGTGCTCGGTGTGGCGCCCAGGCCCGGCGAGCTGTGCCTGGACCTGGGTTCCAGCCCCGGCGGCTGGACCTGGGTCCTGGCGAGCCTCGGCGCGCGGGCCTTCAGCGTGGACAAGGCGCCCCTTGATCCGCGCATCGCGGCCCTGATGAACGTGGAGCACTGCCTGGGCAGCGGCTTCGGGCTGGACCCGGAGATCGCGGGCACGCCGGATGCCCCTGTGGACTGGCTGTTCTCGGACATGGCCTGCTACCCCGAGCGCCTGCTGACCCTCATCGGGCGCTGGCTCGACGCCGGGACCTGCCGCAATTTCGTGTGCACGCTGAAATTCCAGGCCGAGACCGACCACGTGACGGCCCGGGCCTTTGCGGCCATCCCGGGCTCAAAGCTCATGCACCTGGCGCACAACAAGCACGAGCTGACCTGGGCGCTTGTGCGCTGAACCCCTCCTGCTTTGCCATGGAAAAGGCCCCGGAGTTTCCCCCGGGGCCTTTGTTGTGCTGAACGGGTTGTGGTTTCCGGCTAGCCGACCAGGCCCGCGATGTACGGCACGCCGATGATGACCAGCGCGGCCAGGAAGATGAGCCCGAAGATGAAGCCCTGGAGCCAGAAGTCCTTCCGGCCGATGTAGCCGCTGCCGTAGTAGATGGGGCTCGGGCCCGTGGCGTAGGGCGTGATGATGCCCATGAGGCCCAGGCTGAAGCACAGCAGCATGGCCAAGAGCTTGATGTTCACGCCCGGAATGGCCGCGGCCGTGGTCAAGAAGACCGGGAGCAGCGCGGTCACGTGGGCGGTGAGGCTGGCGAAGAGATAGTGCACCAGGAAGAACAGCACCAGGAGCATGACCACGATGGTCAGGGGCGTGTACCCGGCCATGGCCCCGGCGCTGGTGGTGGCGAACCACTTCAGGAAGCCCACCCGGGCCAGGCCGTCGGCTAGGGTCACCAGGGTGGCGAACCAGAAGAGCACGTTCCAGGCCTGCTTGTGGGAGAGCAGGTCCTCCCAGGTGATGACATTGGTGAGCACCATGAGCGTGAGGGCCAGGAGCGCCACCAGGGTGGCATCCAGGTAGTCGCCGCCGAAGATCCAGCCGAGCAGGGCGAAGACCGCCAGCCCGGCCATGGTCAGCTCCCTCCCCGTCACCGGCCCGAGCTTGGCCAGTTCGGCCGCGGCCCAGCGCGGGGCGTCCTCGGAGACCTTCTGCGTGGGCGGATACAGGATGTAGGTCAGCCAGGGCACGGCCAGGAACAGGACGATGCCCACCGGCGCAAAGGCCATGAACCACTCCATCCAGGCGATCTTGATGTTGACCGTCTTTTCCACCAGGGACAGGGCCAGCAGGTTCGGGGCCAGGCCGGTGAGGAACATGGAGCTGGTGACGCAGGTGGTGGCCAGCGCCGTCCACATGAGGTAGCCGCCGATCTTGCGCGGCTCGTTGTCCGGCGTGGAGCCGTAGAGCCCCGGGATGTTCTTGATGATCGGGAAGATGGTCCCGCCGCTGCGCGCGGTGTTGGAGGGCATGAACGGGGCCAGCGCCAGGTCGGCCAGGGCCACGGCATAGCCCAGGCCCAGGGTGCGCTTGCCCAGGGCCTTGATGAGCGCCAGCGCGATGCGCTTGCCCAGGCCGGTCTTCTCGTAGCCCAGCGCGAACATGAAGGCCACGAAGATCAGCCACACGGTGCTGTTGGAGAACCCGGACAGGGCCCAGCGGATCTCGTCGGCGG
>JANXYI010000225.1 GCA_025350085.1 Deltaproteobacteria bacterium | reverse complement strand
CCAAAGGGCCTGAGGCCCTCTGGACTCCCCATTGGGCCGCGATTGCTGCGGCGGGGACCGCTGAAGCAATCGCGGCGAGCAAATGAGGGGGTCCGGGGGGAATCATTCCCCCCAGGGGTGGAACCCCTGGGCGGGGTGCAGGGGCGGAGCCCCTGATTGGCCGGGCCCCCCGGTTTCATTGACGCCAGCGCCGACCGGGCGGTACAGAGCAGGAAACAACACACGGCGGACACCCGCCGGAGGCCGCGATGAAGATCATCGTCATGGGCGCCAGCGGACACGGCCAGGTCGTGGCCGACGTGCTCTTCCAGATGTGGACCAAGGGCCGGGAGATGGAGATCGTGGGCTTCCTCGACGACGAGGCCGCGCTTGCGGGCACCCGGGTCCTGGGCCTGCCGGTGCTGGGCAAGCTGGCCGACCTGCCGGCCATGCCGCACGACTGCGTCATCCTGGGCATTGGCGACAACGCCGTGCGCGCCCGGCTCTTTAACGAGCTCACGAGCGCGGGCAAGCGCTTTGCCACGGCCATCCACCCCTCGGCCGTGCTGGCCCCGGACGTGGTCATCAGCCCGGGCGCGGTGCTTTGCGCGGGCGTGGTGATCAATACCGGCGGCCTGGTGCGCGAGAACGCCATCCTGAACACCTGCGCCAGCCTGGACCACCACGGCGAGCTTGCGCAGCACAGCCATGTGGCGCCGGGCGTGCACCTGGCCGGGAACGTCCGCGTGGGCGAGGGCGCGCTGATCGGCATCGGGGCCTGCGCCGTGCCCGGCGTGACCATCGGCGCCTGGAGCGTGGTCGGGGCCGGGGCTGCCGTGACCCAGGACGTGCCCGAGCGCGCCACAGTGGGCGGCGTACCCGCCAGAAACCTGGGCTGACGGCAGGCCGTGGCATGAGCACATCCCGACATGAAGCCCCGAAGGGTCCCTTGAAAGCCCTGAAGAGGCCCCCGAAGGGACGGCTGTTCCTCTCGCCCCCGCACCTCTGCGGCAGCGAGGAGCACTGCGTGGCCGAGGCCTTTGCCAGCAACTACATCGCGCCGCTCGGGCCGCAGGTGGACGCCTTTGAGGCGGCCTTTTCCGCAGTGACGGGCGTGCCGCACTGCCTGGCGGTGACGAGCGGCACCGCGGCCATGCACCTGGCCCTGCACTGCCTGGGCGTCGGGCCGGGTGATGTTGTGCTGGCCTCCAGCCTGACCTTCATCGGCTCGGTGAGCCCGGCGCGCTTCCTGGGGGCCGAGGCGGTCTTTGTGGACTGCGACCGCGCCACCTGGAACATGGACCCTTCGCTCCTGCGCGAGGCGCTGACCGTCCTGACCTCCGAGGGCCGCCGGGTGAAGGCCGTGATCCCCACGGACCTCTACGGCCAGTGCGCGGACTACCAGCGCCTGCTGGACGTCTGCGCGCCCTTTGGCGTCCCCATCGTGGCCGACGCCGCCGAGGCCATGGGCGCGAGGTACGGGAACGGCGACGACGCCAGCCACGCCGGGGCGTATCCGGGCTTGAAGGCCAGCATATTCTCCTTCAACGGCAACAAGATCATCACCACCTCCGGCGGCGGCATGCTGGCCTCGGAAGACGGCGAACTCATCCTTCGCGCGCGCAAGCTCTCGCAGCAGGCGCGCGAGCCAGGGCCGCACTACGAACACAAGGAGATCGGCTACAACTACCGCCTGAGCAACATCCTGGCGGCCATCGGCCTTGGCCAGCTGTCGGTGCTGGAGGCGCGCGTGGCCAAGCGGCGGCTCATCTTCCGCTGGTACCAGGAGGCGCTGGCCGATCTGCCGGGGCTCTTTTTCATGCCCGAGGCCGCGTACGGCAAGTCCAACCGCTGGCTCACGGTGCTCCAGGTCGATGGCAAGGTCTTCGGCGCCACGCCCGAGGCCCTGCGCCAGGCGCTCGAAGCCGAAAACATTGAGGCCAGGGCCGTGTGGAAGCCCATGCACGTGCAACCGGTGTTCGCAGGTGCCCGCATGTTCGGCGGCGCCGTGGCCGAGGAGCTCTTCGCGCGCGGGCTGTGCCTGCCCTCGGGCACGGCCATGGGCCAGGACGAGGTGGCGCGCGTGGCCGGGATCATCAGGGGCCTGGCGCGCAAGGGGCGGCCCTAGATGCTTTTCAACCCGCGCAACCTGAACTTCTACCTCATGCTGGCGGCAGACCTTCTGTGCTTTGCCGCGGCCCTGGCGCTCGGCTACCTGCTGCGTTTCGACTTCAACCTGTCCAACTTCTACGGCGCGCAGCTCGTCGGCCTGCTCAAGTACGACCTGCCGCTCAAGCTCGGCGTGTTCCTGCTCCTCGGCCTGTACCGGGGCATGTGGCGCTACACCAGCCTGGTGGATTTCTGGAAGCTCACCGAGGCCGTGGTGCTCTCCTCCTCGCTTTTCGTGGCCCTGGTGGCCTTCCGCTTCGGGCTCATCGGGTTTCCGCGCAGCGTGCTGGCGCTCGACGGCCTGCTCTGCCTGATGTTCACGGCGGGCGTACGTCTGACCATCCGCACCATGTACGCCCGCACCGCGGCCTGGACCAGCGCGCGCCAGCATCCGGAGCGCCCGGTCCGGCGCATGCTCGTCATCGGCGCGGGCAACCTGGGCGAGCGCCTGATGCGCGAGATCAACCAGTCTCCGGCCCTGAATTTCGAGGTGGTGGGCTTTTTGGACGACGACCCGGCCAAGCTCGGGCGCTCCCTGCACGGCCGCGAGGTGCTGGGCGGTGTGGCTGATCTGGCCCGCGTGGCCGAGGAGCGCGGGGCCGAGGAACTCTGCATCGCGGTGTCCCACGCCAGCGCGGCCCAGATGCGCAGCATCGTGGAGGCCTGCAAGGCATCCAAGCTGCCGCACCGCATCCTGCCCGCCACCAGCGAGCTCTTGGACGGCCGGGTGGCCCTGACGCTCAGGCCCGTGGACTACCTGGACCTGCTCGGCCGCAGCGAGGCGGCCCTGGACGAGGCGGGCATCGCCGCCATGCTCAAGGGGCGCGTGGTGCTGGTCACGGGCTGCGGCGGGTCCATCGGCGCGGAGCTCTGCCGCCAGGTGGTGCGCTTTGGGCCCGCGCGCCTCGTGCTGGTGGACTCAAGCGAGTACAATCTCTACGCCATTGCCGGGGAGTTGTCCGAGCTGGGCTTCACGGACCATTCCTGCGTACTTGGCAGCGTGGCCGATCTCTCCCTCATGCGCGCGGTCATGGCCGAACACCGGCCGTCCGTGGTGCTGCACGCCGCGGCCTACAAGCACGTGCCCATGCTGGAGGAGAACCCGGCCTCGGCCGTGACCAACAACATCCTGGGCACCCGCGCGGTGATGCAGGCGGCCGTGGAGAGCGGTGTTGAGCGCTTCGTGCTCGTGTCCACGGACAAGGCCGTGCGGCCCACCAGCGTCATGGGCGCGAGCAAGCGCGTCACCGAACTGCTCATGGCCTGTTTTGCCGGAAGCGCAACAAGGTTCATGGCCGTGCGCTTCGGCAACGTGGTGGGCTCCTCGGGCTCGGTGGTGCCGCTCTTCCGGCGCCAGATCGAGCGCGGCGGGCCGGTCACGGTGACGCACCCGGAGATGACCCGCTATTTCATGAGCATTGCCGAGGCCTGCCAGCTCATTCTCCAGGCCAGCGTGCTGAGCCAGGCCGGGGCCTTGAGCAAGGCCAGCGGCCCAGGCGGCGAGATCTTCGTGCTCGACATGGGCGAGCCCGTGCGCATCGTGGACATGGCCCGCGACCTGATCCGGCTTTCGGGCAAGGAGCCTGGCGTGGATGTGGACATCGTGTTCACGGGCCTCAGGCCCGGCGAGAAGATTTTCGAGGAGCTCATCACCGAGGGCGAGGGCGTGGTGCGCACCGAGCACGAGAAGATCATGGTCCTTGGCGGCACGCTGGGCGCGGACCCGGCGGACATGGCCTGCATGCTGAACCGGACCTTGGACGAGCTCACTGCCGCGGCAGAGGCCCTGGACGGCCCGGCCATCCGCGCGCTCTTGACGCGCCTGGTCCCGGAGTTCACCCCGACCCCTGAGCTCCAGTCTGAAATCCGGTCCGGCAACGCCCGGCCGGGCGGGGCAGGCGGCGCAAAGTGAAACGGGTTCTGCTGCTGCTCCTCCAGGCCGGCATCCTTGCCGCCTGCGCGGTCTATGCCCTGAAGTACCTGGACGTGGGGCGCGTGCTGGGCGCGCTGTCCGGCGTGCCCAAGGGTCGGGTGCTCCTTGGGCTGCTGCTCCAGTGCTTCCTGGCCTGGGTGGTCACCCCGCTGCGGTTCTCCTACCTGTGCCGCTGGGAGCCGCCGCTGGCCACGGTATTTCAGGCCATGGGCCTGGGCCAGTTCCTGAATCAGATCCTGCCGGCCAAGCTGGGCGAGGCGGCCAAGCTGGCGCTGTTGCGGCGCGCCCTGTCCGGCGGTCTGGCCAGCGCCACGGAGATCGTGTTCTGGGAACGCTTCTTCGACCTGAACGCCCTCTTGTGCCTGGCCCTGGTTTCCGGGGCGCTCATGGACAGCACGGCCCTGACCGCGCCGCTCGGCCTGCTGGTGGGGGGCATCTGGGGCGCGGTCTTTGTGCTGAAGTTCTGGGGCCCTTTCGTGGAGGGTCAGCTGTGCCGCCTGCCCTGGGCCGGGCTCACCGGGTATCTGACCGGGGTGGCCTGCGCCCTGCGCCAGCGCCTGAACCTCCGCTTCGCCCTGAGCCTGGCCGGGCTGACCCTGGTCATGTGGTGGGGCGAGGTGTTGGTGCAGGGGGTCATGCTGCGCGGGGCCTTCGGCTTTGACCTGACCCCGGCGCAGATCATCGTGGTGTCCGTGGTGGGCATGGCCGGGTTGTCCGTGCCCGCGACGCCGGGCAGCGTCGGGGTCTATGAGGCGGCGCTGGTGGCGGCGCTCACGGCCTTTGGCCAGCCCAGGGAGGAATCGCTCGCTGCGGCGCTCTTGATCCACGCCATTCTGCTGCTGCCCGTGCTGCTCCTGGGCCTCTGGGCTGTGGCCCGGACAGGGCTCAAGGCCGCGCTCTCTCTGGGCCGCAATCAGGTCGGCTGAGGGAGAGCGGCCTGGCCGGGATCTCTCCCCGGCCTGGGACAGCCGCTTTTTCCGCACCCGGCACAGACGAAAGGCCAGCAAGTCGCCCCGCTGGCCCGTGAACATAGGCATGTGTCGGTGCAGCCTGTTGCCGCACGCCCGGCTTAGCCCAGCCGCACCAGCCCGTAGTTCTTCTTGCCCTTGCGCAGCACAGCAAAGGCCCCGTGGGTGGCGTTGACCTCGCCCAGGAAGTCGTCCGCGCTGAGGGCGCGCGCCGCGTCCATGACCTTGTCGCCGTTGAGGGACACGGCCCCGGCCTGGATGTCCTTCCGGGCCTGGCCCTTGGACGGGCTCAAAGCCAGGTCCACCAGCAGCTGCGGCAGGTCGGGCAGGGTGTCAAAGGCATAGTCACGCGTGGGCGCGGCCTCCAGGGCCGAGGCCAGGGTGCCGTGGTCCAGCGCGCGCAGGTCTCCCTTGCCGAACAGGGCCTCGGTGGCGGCCAGGACCTTGGCCAGCTCCTCCTCGCCGTGGACCATGACGGTGGCGGCTACGGCCAGTGCCTTCTGGGCCGCGCGCTCCTGCGGGGCCCGCGCCAGCTCGGCCTCCAGCCCGGCGATCTCCTCCTGGGTCAGGAAGGTGAAGTACTTCAGAAACTTGACCACGTCCGCATCGTCGGTGTTGATCCAGTACTGGTAGAAGGCATAGGGGCTGGTGAGCCCTGGGCTCATGAAGATGGCGCCCTTTTCGCTCTTGCCGAACTTCTTGCCCGAGGCTGTGGTGATGAGCGGGAAGGTCAGCGCAAAGGCGTCGCCCGCGTGCTTCTTGCGGATGAGTTCGGTGCCTGCGGTGATGTTGCCCCACTGGTCGCCGCCGCCGATCTGCAAGCGGCAGCCGTGCTCCTGGCAGAGGTGGTAGAAATCATAGCCCTGTAGGATCATATAGCTGAACTCGGTGAAGGAGATGCCTGTCTCCTCGCGGTCGATGCGGCCCTTGACCGAGTCCTTGGCCAGCATCCAGTTGACGCTGAAATGCTTGCCCACGTCGCGCAGGAGTTCGATGGCGCTCATCTTCTTGACCCAGTCGTAGTTGTTGACCACCCAGGGCTTGGCCCCGGTGTTGCGCTCGAAAAAGGCCTCCACCTGGGCGCGGATGCGCGCGGCCCGGGCGTTCAGGGCGGACTCGTCCGAGAGCTCGCGCTCCTTGTCCTTGCCCGAGGGGTCGCCGATGAGGCCCGTGGCCCCGCCGAGCAAAAAGATGGGCCTGTGCCCGGCCTTTTGCATCCGCACCAGCGCCAGCAGCGGCACCAGGTTGCCGATGTGCAGGCTCTCGGCCGTGGGGTCGAAGCCGCAGTACATGGTCTGGCCCGGGGTGGCCAGGTATGTGCGCAGGCCGGCCTCGTCCGAGGCCTGGTGCACCAGGCCGCGCCAGGAGAGTTCGTCGAAAATGTTCATCCGTTCGCTCCGCGATTAATTGACGTCAAAATGCCAGGCCTGGATGCCCCGCGCCTGGCCGGTGGTCTCGTCGATGTCGAGCAGCGCCCCGCAGAGGGCCACCGGGCCGTCGGCGACTTCAAACCGTTCCGGGGCCGCAGTCAAGAACTTCCGCAGGATGGGCGGGACACTCATGCCCAGGCAGGAATCCGTGGGCCCGCACATGCCGAGGTCGGTCATGAAGGCCGTGCCTTTTTTCAGCAGCCGCGCGTCGCCCGTTTGGACGTGGGTGTGCGTGCCGAGCACGGCGGTGACGCGGCCGTCGAGAAACCAGCCCAGCGCGCTCTTTTCGCTGGTGGCCTCGGCGTGGAAGTCGAGGATGCGGATGGCCACGTCCGGGTGCCCGGCGTCCAACTCGGCCAGGATGGCGTCGGCCGCGCGGAAGGGGCAGTCGATGGCCTGCATGTAGGTGCGGCCCATGAGGTTCATGAGCGCCACGGGCGCAAGGCCTTCTTTCCGCAGCACCACGACCCCGCGTCCGGGCAGGCCCGGCGGAAAGTTGGCCGGGCGGATGAGCCGCTCCTCGCGCTGCATGTACGAGGGCATGTCCTTGAACTTCCAGATGTGGTTGCCCGAGGTCATGGCGTCGACGCCTGCGCCGAAGAGCTCCTTGGCGCCCTCGGCCGAGAGACCCAGGCCGCCGGAGGCGTTCTCGGCGTTGGCCAGGACCAGGTCCGCGGAAAGCTCCGCGCGGATGGTCGGCAGGTGCTTCTTGACTGCGGTGCGGCCGGGCCGGCCCACGATGTCGCCCAGGTACAGGATGCGCATGGGGAGTGTGTACCCGCATGGGCGCGGCCAGACAAGGGGATTTGCGTTCCGGCTCTCGCGGGGTACCCTGCGGGGGTCCTTGATATCTTGGGGAAAACCTGTAGGTTGCCGGAAAGCAATAGTCGTATAGAGCCGAACCACCCCCTGCGCCGCGCCCCCTGGGCAGGCCAACCCCTTCAGGAAGTCCGCGCATGAGCAGCAAACACAAGAGCAGCACCCTGGTGCTGGCCTTCAGCGCCCTGGGCGTGGTCTTCGGCGACCTGGGCACCAGCCCGTTGTACACCCTGCGCGTGTGCCTCACAGGCAACGCCTCGGTGGCGCCCACGCCGGACAATGTGCTGGGCCTGGTCTCACTCATCTTCTGGTCGCTGACCCTCGTGGTCAGCATCAAGTACGCCCTGTTCATCCTGCTGGCCGACGACGAGGGCGAGGGCGGCATCTTCGCCATGATGGCGCTCCTGCACAAGAAGCTCGGCAGCGGCATGGGCCGCAACCTGACCCTGCTCGGCTGCTTCGGTTCGGCCCTCTTGTACGGCGACGGGCTCATCACCCCGGTCATCTCCGTGCTCTCGGCGCTGGAAGGCCTGGAGGTGGCAACCTCCCAGGCCAAGCCCCTCGTGGTGCCCCTGACCTGCGCAGTGCTCACCGGGCTGTTCATGATCCAGAGCCGGGGCACGGGCAAGATCGGCAAATACTTCGGTCCGGTGATCGTGGTCTGGTTCGCGGCCATCGCCATCCTGGGGCTGCGGGCCATCGTGCAGGTGCCCGGCGTGCTGGCCGCAATGAACCCGGCCTATGCCGCGCGCTTTTTCATGAACAACGGCCTGCACGGCTTCTTCGTGCTCGGCGCGGTGGTGCTCTGCATCACCGGGTGCGAGGCGCTCTACGCCGACATGGGCCACTTCGGGGCCAAGCCCATCCGCTGGGCCTGGTACGGCCTGGCCATGCCCGCGCTCTTGTGCAACTACTTCGGCCAGGCCGCGCTGATCATCAGCAATCCGGCGGCCATAAAAGATCCCTTCTACGCCCTGGTGCCGCAGCCGCTGCTGTACCCCATGGTGGCCCTGGCCACGGCAGCCACCATCATCGCCTCCCAGGCCATCATCTCCGGGGTCTTCTCCCTCACGCGCCAGGCCATGCACCTGGGCTACATGCCGCGCATGCGCATCATCCACACCTCGGAGATGGCCGAGGGCCAAGTGTACATCCCGGTGATCAATTTTTTGATGCTGGCTGCGGCGCTGGCGCTCACCCTGGCCTTCCGCCAGTCCGAGAACCTGGCCGACGCCTACGGCATCGCGGTGACCGCGGACATGTCCATAACCAGCCTGTTCTTCTTCATTGTGACCCAGCGCATCTTCGAGTGGAAGATGTGGCGGGCCCTGCCGCTCGTGGGCGCCTTCTGGTGCCTGGATCTGACCTACTTCGGCTCGTGCATGATCAAGTTCCTGTCCGGCGGCTGGTTCCCGGTGCTCATCGCAGCCACCATCATGTTCCTCATGATCACCTGGCGCGACGGCTGGAAGGCGCTCGGCCTGCGCATCTTCCGGCTCAAGCTGCGCATCGACCAGTTCATGGAGCGCATCTACATGAAGAAGCCGCTCAGGCTGCCGGGCACGGGCGTGTACCTGTCCACCTTCCGCACCGAGGTGCCGCCCATGCTCCAGTACCACATCAACCAGACCAACTCCCTGCACGAGCGCGTGGTCATCCTCTCGGTGTACACGACCGATGTGCCCGTGGTGAAGGACGAGGACCGCCTGGAGGTCCGCAGCCTGGGCCAGGGGGTCTTCCGCGTGCTCGGCCACTTCGGGTTCATGGAGATGCCGGACATCCCGGAGCTGCTAACCAAGGCCAAGGACAAGGGCCTGGAGATCGACCCCGAGAACCTGAGCTACTTCCTGGGCCGCATCTCGCTGGTTCCGGCCAAGGACAAGCGCGTGCTCGACCCGGTGCGGCGCTTCCTGTTCGGCTTCATGCAGCGCAATGCCGTAAGCCCGGTGGTGTACTACAACATCCCGCCGGAAAAGGTGCTGGAGCTCGGCGTGCAGATGGACTTCTAGGGCAGACTGACGGAGCTGAAAATAAAGGCCGGGGGCGATTTCGCCTCCGGCCTTTTGCTTGTAGCAGGGGAGGGGGCTTACCCGCCAGCGCCGCCGCCGGGCTTGAGCGCAAAGCCCTTGGAGAAGCCGCCCGTGGTCGCGGGTGTGCCCGCGATGCGCGAGAGGTACGCGTCGCCCAGGGTCTTGATGTGCCCGGCCACGTTGTCGAAGTGGTTGAAGTGGATCTGCTCCTCGTCGATGATGCTCTGTAGCAGGTTCACGCTGATGTTGTCGCCGGACTCCCGGCAGACCTGCAGGAACTGGTTGTAGGTGTCGATGGTGGCGTCCTCGACCCCGGCGTCGAAGACGAAGATCTTGCGCACGTCCTGGCCCTTGACCACCTTGCCTTCGCCCTGGGTCACGGGCTCTGCGCCCAGCTCCTTGATGCGCTCGGCGAACATCTCGGCGTGGCGCATCTCGTCTATGGCGATGAGCTTCATGTTGGCGGCCATCTCGCCGAAGTCCTGGTTGTCCAGGTTGTAGTGCTGGTTCATGTACTGGGTGATGGCGTAGAGCTCCATCCCCCGGGCCTTGTTCAGCACCTCGATGACCTTGGCCTTGCGCTTCTCCTTGCTTTCCACTGCCATGCGGCACCTCCGTTGGTCGTATGGTTTTGCCCGGCCCGACAGGGCTTTCCAAGCTAAGCCACACTAGGAGATTGGCGCGGCGAACGCAAGGGGCGGCGCAAGGCGGGCAGGGGGAAGTCAGGGGGGAATAAAAAAGGCCGGAGAGCTGTGCGCTCCCCGGCCCCCAGATGGCGTGTTGGGCGTGTTGGCGGTCCGGCCTACTTGGCGTAGCCCACGGCGCGCTTCTCGCGGATCACGGTGACGCGGATCTGGCCGGGATAGGTCATGTTGTTCTCGATCTTGGTGGCGATGTCCTTGACCAAGAGGTAGGTCTGCTCGTCGGGCACGCGCTCGGCGTCGACCATGACGCGCACCTCGCGGCCGGCCTGGATGGCGTATGCCTTGGAGACCCCGTTGAAGCTGGTGGCGATGCCCTCCAGCTCCTCCAGGCGCTTGACGTAATTCTCGAGCAGCTCCTTTCTCGCGCCGGGGCGCGCGCCGGAGAGCGAGTCCGCGGCCTGGACCAGGGTGGCGATGGCCGTCTGGGGGGCCACGTCCTCATGGTGGGCCTGGATGGCGTGGATGATCTCCTGGACCTCGCCGTGCTTCTTGGCCAGGTCCGCGCCGATGACCGCGTGCGGGCCCTCGACCTCGTGGTCCACGGCCTTGCCCAGGTCGTGCAGCAGTCCTGCGCGCTTGGCCATCTTCTCGTCCAGGCCGAGCTCCGCGGCCATGATGCCGCAGAGGAAGGCGACCTCGATGGAGTGCTGGAGCACGTTCTGGGAATAGCTGGTGCGGTAGTGCAGCTGGCCCAGGAGCTTGACGACCTCGGGGTGGATGCCGTGCACGCCCACGTCAAAGGTGGCCTGCTCGCCGATCTCGCGCAGCTTCACGTCCATCTCCTGCTCGACCTTGCGCACCACTTCCTCGATGCGCGCGGGGTGGATGCGGCCGTCGTGGATCAGGCGCTCGAGCGACTGCTTGGCCACCTCGCGCCGGAGCGGGCTGTAGGCCGAGAGCACCACGGTCTCGGGCGTGTCGTCGATGATCAGGTCCACGCCGGTGGCAGCCTCCAGCGCGCGGATGTTGCGGCCCTCGCGGCCGATGATGCGGCCCTTCATCTCGTCGGAGGGGAGCTGCACGCTCGAGACGGTCGTCGATGCGGCGTGCGCCGAGGCGGTGCGCTGGATGCCGCTCGAGATGATGTTGCGCACGCGCCGGTCGGACTCGTGGCGCGCCTCCTCCTC
>JANXYI010000410.1 GCA_025350085.1 Deltaproteobacteria bacterium | reverse complement strand
CGACGACGCCAACCCGCTCGAACTGTCGGCCTTTCTTAAGGAAAAGGACGTGGACATCTTTGTCGGCGGCGTGAAGGAACGGCCCATTGCCTTCAAGCTTGGCGTGGGCTTCTGCGACCACAACCACGAGCGCAAGATCGCGCTGGAAGGCTTTGTGGGCATGCTCAATTTTGCCAAGGAAGTCCACGCCTCGGTCTTGAGCCCCATCTGGCGCTTCGTGCCCCGGCGCGAACTCCAGAACACCGTCAGCAGCAACAGCGAGGAGGCGTAGACCATGAGCGGAAGCATCGTCCTCGACAGCCCGATCATCGACACACCGGCCCCCGTTTCGACGGGCGAGTACAAGGGCCAGAGCAACGTCTCCACCACCAACGCCTGCAAGCTGTGCACCCCGCTCGGCGCGACGCTCGCCTTCAAGGGCATCGAGGGCGCGGTGAGCTTCCTGCACGGGTCCCAGGGCTGCGCCACGTACATGCGCCGCTACATCATCAGCCATTTCCGCGAGCCCATGGACATCGCGTCCTCTTCACTCGGCGAAAAGAACGCCATCTACGGCGGCGGGCCGAACCTCAAGAAGGGCCTGCTGAACGCCATGCAGAAGTACGGGGCCAAGGTCATCGGCGTGGCCACCACCTGCCTGACCGAGACCATCGGCGACGACGTGGCCCGCCTGCTGACAGAGTTCCGCGAGGAGTTCCGCGACCTGCCCTTGGCCGAGCTCGTGCATGTGTCCACCCCGAGCTTTTCCGGCACGCACATGGACGGGTTCCACGGCGCGGTCAAGGCCATCACGGACCAACTGTGCACGGAGTCCACGCCCGCCAACGGCCGCGTGAACCTGCTGTCCGGCATGGTCTCCCCGGCGGACATCCGGTACCTCAAGGAGATAACCCGCGGCTTCGGGGTCGAGCCCATCCTGCTCCCGGACTACTCCGAGACCCTCGATGGCCCGGCCCTGCTGGAATACGAGAACATCCCCTCGGGCGGGACTTCCCTTGCCGACATCCGGGCCATGTCCGGCGCGCGGGCCTCCATCGAGTTCGGCCGGGCGATCGCCGGTCTGGATGGACAGGGCCAGGACACCGCAGGCACCTCCCTGCACTCCCGTTTTGGCGTGCCCCTGTTCCGCCTGGGCCTGCCGATCGGCATCCGCGAGACCGACAGCCTGTTCGCAGCGCTCAAGACCATCACCGGCGTCGAGACCCCGCGCGAGCTGGCCCTGGAGCGCGGCCGCTACGTGGACTCGCTGGTGGACGGCCACAAGTACGTGTCCGGTTTGCGCGCCGTGGTCTACGGCGAGGAGGACCTGGTCATCGGCCTGACCAGCTTCCTGGCCGAGATCGGCGTTAAGCCCGTGCTCGTGGCCACGGGCGCCAGAAACCGCAACTTGGCCGCGCACATAGAGGCCGTCTGCGGCGACGTGCTGCGCGTGAAGCCCATCATCCGCGAGGGCGCGGACTTCTTCGACATCGTGGAAGAGGCCAAGTCCCTTTCCCCGGACCTGCTGGTGGGCCACAGCAAGGGCCAGCGCGCAGCAAAGGACTGGAACATTCCGCTCCTGCGCTGCGGCTTCCCCATCCACGACCGCTTCGGCGGCCAGCGGCTGCTGCACCTGGGCTACCGGGGAGCGCAGAGCCTGTTCGACCGTTTGGTGAACCTGGTGCTCGAAAAGAAGCAGAACGATTCCGACATCGGCTACGGTTACCTCTAGCTCTCTCTGGAAAAGGAGCCGACCATGCAGACCATCATCACTTCCTCAGTCGACCCGAAGCCCTCCTCGTCGTCCGTCAAGCACCCCTGCTTCAACAAGGAATCCTCGGGCTCCTGCGGCCGCGTGCATCTGCCGGTTGCCCCCAAGTGCAACATCCAGTGCAACTACTGCAACAGGAAGTACGACTGCGTGAACGAGTCCAGACCCGGCGTCACCAGCGGCATTTTGAAGCCGTTTCAGGCCTTGGAATACACCCGCCAGGTGCTGGCCAAGGAGCCGCGCATCACGGTGGTCGGCATTGCCGGGCCCGGCGACCCCATGGCCAACCCGGCCGAGACCCTGGAGACCATGCGCCTGATCAAGGCCGAGTTTCCGCACCTGCTCTTCTGCCTGTCCTCGAACGGCCTGGCCATGCCCGAGTACCTGGACGACCTGGCGGCGCTGGGCGTGACCCACGCCACGGTGACGCTGAGCACCGTGGACCCGGCCATCGGCGCGCAGATCTACTCCTGGGTGCGCGACGGCAACGTGGTCTATCGCGGCCAGGCCGCGGCCGAGCTCATCCTGGAGCGCCAGCTGGCCTCCATCCAAGGCCTGAAGAAGCGCGGGC
>JANXYI010000222.1 GCA_025350085.1 Deltaproteobacteria bacterium | reverse complement strand
CCTTCGAGGTTCTGGCCCACGAGCTTGGTCAGCACGGCCTTGGGGCCGAGCTCGATGAAGCGGCGCGCTCCGGCGGTGTAGAGGGACTGCATGGTGGTGGTCCAGAGCACCGAGGAGGTCATCTGCGCGCAGAGCAGGGTCTTCAGGATGCCGGGGTCGCGCTCAGGCAGGCCGGTGACGTTCATGCACACCGGGAAGGTTGCGGACCGCCAGCGCAGGTCCTCCAGCACCTTGGCAAAGGCGTTGGCAGGCTCGCTCATGAGCGGGCTGTGGAACGCGCCGGAAACGGCCAGCGGCACGGCGCGGCCCTTGGCCTCCTTGACGAGCGCGGCAGCGAGGTCCAGGGCGGGCTTTTCGCCGGAGAGCACATACTGGGCCGGGGAATTGTGGTTGGCGATGCGCAAAAACGCGCCGGACCGCTTCGCGGCCTTGTCCACGATCTCCTCCACCGTGGCCAGCGGGAGCTTGACCACCGCGGCCATGCCGTGGCCGTCCTTGCCCGCCCGGGCCATGAGCTTGCCGCGCTCAGCCACGGCCTTGACCGTGTCCTCGACGCTCAGCACGCCCGCGCTCGCCAGGGCCGCGAACTCGCCCAGGCTGTGGCCTGCGGTGCCGATGATCTGCATGGCCTCAGCTTTGGGCTTCGCGGCCAGCCACAGGCTCAGGTTGACCACGGTGAGGGCGGGCTGCAGGGCCTTGGTGTCGCTCATCTCCGGGGCCGGGGTGGCGCCCTCGTCACCCCAGTAGATTTCGCGCAAGCGGATGCCGGAGAGCTTTTCGGCGAGTTTCCAGAGGTCCATGGCCGCGCTTTGCGCCTCGGCCACGTCGCGGCCCATGTTCAGCTCCTGGGAGCCCTGGCCGGGAAAGAGGTAAGCGATCGGAAGCATTGTTGTCTCCTCAAAAGGTGGAACGGTGCTGGTTGGTTAGGCCTTGCCGAACAAGGTCCGGCGCAGGTCATCGAGCGTCTTGCAGGTGCCGGAGTGCAGCAGCGGGCCGTAGCCCAGGCGGCCGGCCTGCTTGAGGCGCGTGTCGTGGTTGGCCACGGGCCGCACGTGGCCGTTTAAGTCCAGCTCGCCCCAGAAAACCGCGCCCTCGGGCAGCGGCGCGTCGTAGAACGAGGACAAGACCGCCGCGGCCAGGCCCAGGTCCAGGCCCGGGTCACGCAGGGCCAGGCCGCCGCCCTGCTTTACAAAGATGTCGCTTTGCCCCAGCGGCAGGCGCAGGCGTTTTTCCAGCACGGCCAGCAGCAGGTGCAGGCGGTTGTTGTCAAAGCCCAGCGCCGCCCGGCGCGGAATGGACAGGAAAGACTTGGTGACCAGGGCCTGGATCTCCACGGCAAAGGGCCTGCGGCCGTCCATGGCCACGCTCACTGCCGCGCCGGAGAGCGTGGCGTCGCGCGCGCCAAGGAAGAAGGTCGAGGGGTCGTCCACCACGCTGAGCCCCTGCTCCTCCATGGTGAACACCAGCAGCTCGTCCGACGGGCCGAAGCGGTTTTTCAGCACACGCAGCACGCGCGAATAGTCGCGGCGGTCGCCCTCCAGGTAGAGCACGGTGTCGACCATGTGTTCCAGCAGCTTGGGCCCGGCGATCTGGCCGTCCTTGGTGACATGCCCCACCAGCACCAGCGTAGCCTGGCTGCGCTTGATCGCCTCCACCAGCTCGCCCGCCACCGCGCGCACCTGGCTCACGCTGCCGGGAATGCCCTCGGCGCGCGGGCTGGCCATGGTCTGCACGCTGTCCACGATGATCAGGCCGGGCTTGTTGCCCATTTCGGCCAGCGCACCCAGCGCCTCGTCGGCGTTGTTGGTGGCCAGCGCCATGAGCCCCGGACCCAGCAGGCCCAGGCGCTCCGCCCGGCCGCGCAGCTGGGCCAGGGATTCCTCGCCCGAGACATAGACCACGCGGCTGCCCAGCGCGGCCTGTAGCGCCGCCAGCTGCAACAGGAGCGTACTCTTGCCCACGCCGGGCTCGCCGCCGAGCAGCAGCGCCGCGCCAGGCACCAGCCCGGAACCCAGTAGGCCGTCGAGCGCCGGGATGCCCGTGGGCCGCGCCTTGGCTGTCTCACCGCGCAGATCCTCCAGGGACTCCGGCCCGGCCAGATTGGCCGCCCGTCCACGCGCTGCCGTGCCCGTGCCGCGTGCGCTCCAGCCGCCTGTCACAGCCACGGCCTGCACCGTGTTCCACTCGCCGCAGCCCACGCACTGGCCGGTCCAGCGCGGACTCTTGGCCCCGCAGCCGGTGCAGACAAACTCCTCGCGTTGCTTCGCCATGGGCAGGCTTATGCCCGGTTTGCCGCCTGATGACAATGTGGAGGGGAGGGGTTGCCTCCGGCGGCCGGGGGGCATGATGCCCCCCGGACCCCCTCAGTCCAGGCCAAAGG
>JANXYI010000369.1 GCA_025350085.1 Deltaproteobacteria bacterium | reverse complement strand
CCAGGCCGTGGGCGAAGCGCCAGGTGAGGCCGTAGTGCCCGGCCCAGCCGTAGAGGTTGGCAAAGGCGTAGTCCGAGGTGACCTGCTGGCAGCTGGCCAGGGCGGCCTTGAACTCGGCCTGGCGGTCCAGCCCGATGGCTTCGAAGTGGGCGGGTGCGGTTTCGCTCATCGGTTCGTTCCGTTGCGTTTGGCGGACATGGCGAAGCGCTGCCAGTTCCAGCGGGTGAAGATGTAGTACAGGATGGCTGCCTGGCAGGACTGGGAGGCCAGCATGGAGATCCACACGCCCGTGGACCGGCCGAAGATCAGGTGCCCCAGAATAAAGGCCAGGGGCAGGCGCACCAGCCAGGTGCCCACGCCCATGCCCAGCAGGTTGTACAGCGTTGCCCCGGCGCCGCCAAGGGCCCCGGCCAGGATCATGGTGGTCAGGGTGAAGGGGATGGCCAGCATGTTCCAGGTCAGGTAGTTGAGCGCCTGGGCCTTGACCTCGGGATTGGGCGCGATGAACCCGGTCAGGGGCCCAAGCACGGTCCAGAGCAGCAGCGTGATCAGGCCGATGCCGGCCATGCCGATGTACAGGATGCGCAGGGCCACGCGCCGGGCCTCGTCGGGTCTGCCCGCGCCCAGGAAGTGCCCCACCAGGATGCTGGCCGTGAGGTTCAGGGCAAAGGCGGGCAGGTACAGGATCGCCTCCACGCGCAGTCCCGCGGCCATGCCGGCCAGCGCCTCCACGCTGTCCACGGGCAGGCTGGCGACGATGGCGAAGAGCGCCAGGTAGCCGAAATGCCAGACCACCTGCATGAGCCCTGCGGGCCAGGCGACCTGGAGCAGGTAGGGCAGGCCGCAGCGCACCCAGCGCCAGGGCGGGAGCATCCGGCGGCTCAGGGTGCCGTCGCGGTAGAGCATGAACATGCTGAAGGCCGCGCCCAGGCAGATGGACGAAAAGGTGCTCCAGACCACGCCCTTGACCCCGAGCCGCGGCAGGCCGAAGTAGCCCAGGCCGAAGCCCAGGTCGCCGAGGGTGCACACCAGGGTGACCAGGATCATGGCGTACAGCGGCACCAGGACCTGCTTGCGCGCGCGGAAGATGGCGTTCTGCACGATGAGCATGTAGTAGGGCGGCAGGGTGTACAGGAAGACCTCCAGCACGTAGTCCGTGATGGGTTCGATGTCCTGGGGCACATGGAGCAGCCGCAGCAAGAGGCCCTTGGCGGGCAGGCCAAGCGCCAGAAAGACCAGGCCGAAGGCCACGGCTGCAAGCAGGCACAGGCCGGTGTAGCGCGCGGCGCGCAGCCGCTTGCCAGCGCCCAGCGACTGGCTGATGGCGGCCATGCCGCCGCTGGCCACGGCCATGGCAATGATCAGGAAGACGAACAGGGACTGGGTGATGATGCCGAGCGCCGCCTGCACCCGGACGTCGATGCGCCCGGCCACCCAGACGTCGACGAACCCGATGAGGAAGTTGGAGAACATCATCAGGAGCTGCGGCCAGGACAGGCTCCAGATGAGGCGGGTGGTGTTCTGGCCGGGTTCGATCTGCATGGATGTCCGGGGTTCTGGGTATGGCGGCGCGCAGGACGCGAGAGGCTATGGTAGGCACGAATTTCGGCCTGCCAAGGGGCGCGCCGGGATTTTCTTCGCCGAAAAATGCTGCTATGCTTGTTCTACCACAACCAACCGCCACTGCCGCCCGCAAGGGCCGGAGGAAAGATGAGCCGCACGAGCGCACGCAAAGATGCCCTGGCACAGCCCGGCAAGCCTGTCCTGCGCGTCCACCTCTGGCTGGAGTCCGGCGACGGGATGCTCTTCGGCCTGGGCCGGGCGCAGCTTTTGGAGATGGTGGCCCTGCTGGGCTCGCTCAACCAGGCCGCCAAGGTCCTGGGCATGAGCTACCGCGCGGCCTGGGGCCGCATCAAGCGCACCGAGCAGGCCCTGGGCCAGCCGCTGCTGGTCAAGGCCAGCGGCCGCAAGGGCTACGAACTGACCCCGCTTGCCGCGGAGCTGGTGCGCGACTTCGGCGCCTGGCACCGCGAGGTCGAGGACTTCGCGCTTAAGCGCGCCAGGGAGCATCTGCCCTGGGACGTCACGGGCTATGTCGAGGCCGCGGTGCCGGTGGTCAAGGAGCCTTGAGCCTGGCCGGAATTCCGCGAGTACCTTAAATAAAAGGGGCTGCCTCCAGCGTCCGGCATGATGCCGAAACGCCAGGGGCAGCCCCGTTTGCGTTAGTGCTCTCTAGCGGCGCGGGCCACGGCCGCGGTCACGGTCGCCGCCACGGCCGCGGTCACGGTCGCCTTCGCGCGCAGGCGGGCGGCGGAAGTCGTCGATGTTGATTGTCTCGCCATTCTGCTCCATCTGCCAGGCCTTGCGCGAGAGGCGGATGCGGCCGTTGGCCTCGAGCTCGATGACCTTGACCCAGACTTCCTGGCCCAGCTGCAGGATGTCGGTGACGTTCTCGATACGCTCAATGTCCAACTGGGACACGTGCAGCATGCCTTCGGCGCCGGGCAGGATCTCCACCAGCGCGCCCACTTCCAGGATCTTGCGCACGGTGCCCAGGTAGTTGCGGCCCGGTTCCGGGGTCTGGTCGTAGTATTGCACCATGGCCTTGGCCTTCTTCAGGCTCTCGCTGGTGGGCGCGAAGATGGCCACCTTGCCGGAGTCCTCGATGTCGATGGACGCCCCGGTCTCGGCCGTGATGGCCTTGATGTTCTTGCCGCCGGGTCCGATGACGCTGCGGATCTTCTCCGGGTTGATGAACACCACCTCCATCTGCGGGGCCAGCTCGGAGAGCTCGGGCCGCGGCGCGGCCAGGCACATGGCCATGTGCTCCAGGAGGTGCTGGCGGGCGTCGCGGCTCTGGGCCAGGGCGCGGCGCAGCACGTCGTAGGGGATGCCGCTCATGATCTTGATGTCCATCT
>JANXYI010000214.1 GCA_025350085.1 Deltaproteobacteria bacterium | reverse complement strand
TGCGCCTGGCGACCCCGCGCGGCCCGGACGAGCGCCGCCTGCTGGACATGGCCACCAATCTGGCCCTCACCGCGCACCGCAGCGACTCCCGCCAGGACGTGGCCGGGGCGCTGGAGCACGCGCTCGGCCTGCCGCGCGCGCCCCGGCGCATCGAGGGCGTGGACATTTCGCACCTGGCGGGCAGCGGCGTGCGGGCCGGGGTGGTGGTCTTCGAGGACGGCTTTGAGGTCAAGGCCGACTACCGGGCCTACGGCCTGCCCGGCGCAGAGGGCTCGAGCGACGACTACGCGGCGCTCGCCCAATGGGCGCAGCGAAGGGTGGAGTCCGGCCCGCCCTGGCCGGACCTGCTGCTCATCGACGGCGGCCGGGGCCAGCTGGCCGCGGTTGTGCGGGCGCTCACCGAGGCCGGGGCAGGGCAGGAGTTCGAGTGTGCGGGCATCGCCAAGGGCCCCAGCCGCCGCGCCGGTGAGCTGGAGGACCGCGTGTTCCGCCCTGGCCGCAGGAATCCGGTGGCGCTCAAGCCCGGCAGCCCGGCACTGCTCTTCTTGCAGCGCGTGCGCGACACGGCCCACCGCTTCGTCATCGCCAAAAGCCGCAGGGTTGGGCGCAAGACCCGGCTGGACAGCGCACTCCTGAACATCCCCGGCCTTGGGCCGGTGCTGGCCCGGCGGCTGTGGGACGCCTTCGGGTCGCTTGGCGGCATGCGCGCGGCCGCACCCGAGGACCTGGCCCGGGTACCCGGCGTGGGTCCGGCCCTGGCCGGGCGGGTGCTTGCCGCTCTGGCCGCTCTGGGGTAGACAGGGCGCCTGATTCGGGGAAACACGGGAGGGCAAGGTGGCGCGGACACGCAAGGCGAAGACTCGCGCCGAAAGGCAGCCCGGACCGCGCTGGCAGGCCGGGCTGGAGGCGGTTTTGACGCACCCGGCGAGCCTGTGCCTGGTTCTCGCAGCACTGACGCTTGCCGTGTACGGCCGCACGGCCGGGTTTGCATTTCTGGACCTGGACGACCCGTTCTACGTCACCAGCAATCCTTATGTGTTGGGCGGGCTCTCCTGGGAAAATGTGCGCTGGGCGTTTTTCGGCGCTTCCGAGGGCGGCTACTGGCACCCCCTGACCTGGCTGTCGCTGATGCTCGACAGGACCCTGTTCCTGGACTGGGCGGGCGGCTTCCATCTGGTGAACGTGGCCCTGCACGTCTTCAACGTCTGGCTTTTGCTCTGGCTGTTGCTGCGTCTTTTCGACGATGTCTTTATCGCCTGCGCCGTGGCCGCGGTCTTCGCCTTGCACCCCATGCACCAGGAGTCGGTGGCCTGGATCACGGAGCGCAAGGACGTGCTGTTCATGTTCTGGGGGCTGCTCACACTGCACGGTTACCTGTCCTGGGCTCGGCAGGGCGGCTGGCGGCTTTGGCTCGGTTTTCATGCGACCTTTGTGCTTAGCCTGATGTCCAAACCGGCCCTAGTGGTGCTGCCGGGCATCCTGGTGCTCCTTGACGCCTGGCCCCTGGGCCGCTGCGATATGGGCCTGCTCAACCCGCTTCACGGTGACCGGCAGGAATCGGCCAGGGCCAGGGCCTGCTTCTGGAGGTTGGTGCTGGAGAAATTCCCGCTGCTGGGGCTCGCCGCGCTGTCCGCCGCAGTCACCCTGCTGAGCCACCCTGCTTACCGGGACCAGTTCGAGCCCGGCCTGGGGCTGCGCCTGGGCAACGCGGCGGTGTCCTACGCGATCTACGCCTGGAAGTTTCTGGCGCCCACGGGGCTGGGCATCTTCTACCCCTTCCCGCAGAGCCTCCCGGCCTGGCAGGTCCTTTGCGCCGTGTTGCTGCTCCTGGCCGCCCTGGGCGCCGCGCTCTGGAACCAGCGGCAACGGCCCTGGCTACTGCTCGGCCTGGCCTGGTTTTTCCTGGGATTCCTCACCGTCAGCGTGCCGCCCAGGGGCGGGCTGCATGTGGCCCATGCCGACCGCTGGGCGTATTTCCCTTTCATCGGCGCAGCCCTGATGCTGGCCTTTGGGTTGCGGGAGGCCGCAGAGCGCATCTTCCTTGGCGAAAGGGTGCGGGGCCTGGCCCTGTGGGGCGCGCTGGGGGTTCTCGTTTGCTGGTACGGCGGGCTGGCTCTCTTGGCCATTCCCCATTGGCGTGATTCGGTCTCGGTCTACGAGCGCGCTCTGGCCGTGACCGAGGGCAACCAGGTCATTGAGGGCAACTACGGAAGCCTGCTCCTGCGCCGCGGCGATCTGGCCGGGGCGGAGCGGCACCTGCTGCGGGCCCTGGAGATCGCGCCGCACAACAGTGGTACGCTGACGAACCTGGCGGGCGTGTATCTGAACACGGCCCGCTACGGGCTGGCCATCGAGATGTACGACCGGGCCATTGCCGCGGACCCGACCTTTTCCGGCCGTCTGGGCGACTATTACTACGGGTACGGGTTCAGCCTGGCGCAGTTGGGCCGCTATGACGAGGCCGAGGCGCAGTACCAGAGGGCCATCGAGGTCAACCCGGCCGATGCCGAGGCCCACAACGACCTGGGCAACATCGCCATGCTGCGGGGGCAGACGCAAAAGGCGGCCGGGCTGTACGCCCGGGCCGTGGAGCTGAAACCGGACTACCAGATGGCCCGGCAGAACCTGGAGCGCGCGCGCCGGGCCCTGGCGGCCAAGAAACCCTAAGCCACTTCCCGCGGCACGCCGGGCGTCAGCGTCACGAGCTGGGTCTCGGGCGCGTGCTCGCGGAGCGCCTGGGCAAAGGCGTCCGTGTTCTGGGCCAGGACCGGAAAGGTGCCCCAGTGCATGGGCGCAACAACGCGGCAGCCCAAAAACGAGCAGGCCACGGCAGCCTCGACCGCGTCCATGGTGAACCAGCCGCCCATGGGTAGCATGGCCAGGTCGATGTCGAAGAAGCGCCGGAAGAGCTTCATGTCCGAGAACAGCGCCGTGTCGCCGGAGTGGTAGCAGCAGAAGCCGCCCGGAAAGGTCACGATGTATCCGGCGGGCGCGCCCGTGGCCGAGGAGTGGAAGGCCTGGACCATCTTCACGCGCAGCCCGGCCACGCTCACTGTGCCGCCCAGGTTCATGCCCAGGATCTGCCCCGCAGGCACGCCCATTCCCTTCATCTTCGGCACGAGGTCGAACAGGCACACCAGGGTTGCGCCCGTGGCCTGGCAGATCTCCGCGGCTTGGCCCACGTGGTCTCCATGATCGTGGGTCACGAGTACCGCGTCCACCCGGCCCACGCTCTGCCAGCCCGTGGGCGCCGTGGGATTGCCCTCGAAGAACGGGTCGATGAGCACGCTGACCCCGCCCTCCTCCAGCCGGAAATTGGAATGCCCGAACCAGGTGAGCAGCATGGCCTGTCCTCCTTGCGGTCGTCCTTCCCGTCGGCCGGGCAGCTACTCGCCCCAGCGCTTGAACAACGAGTGCCCGATGTCCAGCTGGTCGAGTACGCGCCCGGCCAGCTGGTTCACCAGGTCGTCGATGGTCCTGGGCTTGTGGTAGAAGCCCGGGCTGGCGGGCACGATGGTGGACCCGGCCTCCTTGGCCGCCAGCATGTTCTTGATGTGGATGAGCGAAAGCGGCGTCTCGCGGGTGACCAGGATGAGCTTGCCGCCCTCTTTGAGCGTCACGTCCGCCGCGCGGTGGATGAGGTTGGTACCCAGGCCCTGGGTAATGGCCGCGAGGCTCGCCATGGAGCAGGGGCAGACGATCATGCCCGCGTGCCGCCAGGAGCCGCTGGCCGGGGGCGCGGCGATGTCCTTTTCCCCGTAGCTGGCCACGGCCAGGGCCTCAAGGTCCCCAGGCTGGAAGTCCGTTTCCAGGGCCATGACCTGCTTGGCCGCCTCGGACACAATGAGGTGCAGCTCCACGTCCGGGCTGAGGGACAGGGCGCGCGCCAGGGCCAATGCATACTGCTGGCCGCTGGCGCCTGTGACGGCGAGGATGATGCGCTTAGGCATGGTGCTCCGTTTTGTTTATACCCTCCGGGGGCCAAGGGGCCTCGGCCCCTTGGAACCCCGTTATGGGGGTCCGGGGGACAACGTCCCCCGGCCGCCGGAGGCATATTAGTCTAACTCTTTCTTTATGTTACAGGCCCAGGTCTTTCCACAGGGCCTCGACCCTGGCCTTGACGCCTTCGTCCATGTGCAGGGTGCTCGGCCATTCGCGGTGGTGTCCGTCCTCCGGGCCCTTCTTGGTGGCGTCGATGCCCATTTTGCCACCGTAGAAGGCCAGCGGCGAGGCGTGGTCCAGCGCGTCCAGCGGGCCTTCGAGGATGGCGATGTCGCGCCTGGGGTCCACGTTGTTGCCGATGCGCCAGAGGACTTCGGAGACATTCTGCACGTTAATGTTCTTGTCGACCACCACGATGATCTTGGTGAACATCATCTGGCCCATGCCCCAGAGCGCGTACATGACCTTGCGGGCCTGGCCGGGGTAGCGCTTGTCGATGGAGACGAAGCAGAGGTTGTGGAACACGCCTTCGAGCGGCAGGTTCATGTCCACCACCTCGGGCAGCTGCTTCTTGATGAGCGGCAGGAACAGGCGCTCCGTGGCCTTGCCGATGAAGCAGTCCTCCATGGGCGGCGGCCCGACGAGCGTGGCCGGGTAGATGGCGTCGCTGCGGTGGGTGAGCGCGGTGACGTGGAACACGGGGTAGTCATCGGCCAGCGAGTAGTAGCCGGTGTGGTCGCCAAAGG
>JANXYI010000211.1 GCA_025350085.1 Deltaproteobacteria bacterium | reverse complement strand
GCCGGACGAGCTGTTGCGCGAGCTGGACCCGAAACGGCTGAAGAAAGAGATCGCCGCGCTGGAGCGCGAGATGCGCGAGGCGGCCAAGGAACTGGAATTCGAGCGTGCAGCGGGCCTGCGCGACAGGGTGCTGGCCCTGCGTGAACGCTTGCTGCAATTGGGAGAATAGGGATGCTGCCGCGCCTCAACATTGCCAGGCTCAGGGCCATTAAGGACAAATGGGGTCCGCTGTACCACCTCGTGCTGGGCCTGGGCCTCATGGTCGTGGTTTTCCTGGCCGGCCTGTTCGTGTTCATGGGTGTGGAGGGCTGGGGTTTCATCGACAGCTTCTACATGGTGGTCGTCACGCTCTCCACCGTGGGATTTGGCGAGGTCCACACCCTTTCGGAGCGGGCGCGGCTGCTGACGGCCCTGCTCATCATCTGTGGCGTGGGCAACTTCGCCTTCATCGTCAGTTCCTTCACGCGCATGCTCGTGGACGGGCATCTGCACAACCTCTTGAGGAGTCGTAAGGTGCAAAATCGCATCGACAAGCTGGAAAACCACTACATCGTCTGCGGGTACGGCCGCATCGGCACCGTGGTGGTTCAGGAGATCCTCAAGGTCAGCCAGGACGTGGTCGTGGTCGAGTCCCAGCCAGCCCTGGTGGAACAGCTCAAGCGCGAGGGCATCCTGCACATCGCTGGGGACGCCACCAACGACAAGCTGCTCATCGACGCGGGCCTGAAGCGCGCCAAGAGCATCGTCACCGCGCTGACCGACGAGGCCGCCAACGTCTACGTGACCCTTACCGCGCGCCAGCTCAACCCCGGCATCTCCATCATCGCCCGGGCCAACGACGCCTCGCACATCACGCGCCTGGAGTTCGCCGGGGCGGACAAGGTCGTGCTGCCGCACCTGATCGGCGGGGTGCGCATGGCCCACAGCGTGCTCCGGCCCACGGTGACGGACTTCCTGGACCTGGCCGTGCGCGGGCAGATCGACCTGCAGCTGGAGCAGCTGGTCATCAGCGAGACGTCCGGCTTCGTGGGCCGCGACCTCAAGGGCTCGGACATCCGCAAGGACTTTGACCTGATCATCGTGGCCATCAAGCGCGCCACGGGCGAGCTGGTGTTCAACCCCGGGCCCAAGGAGCAGCTCCTGGCCGGGGACACGCTCATCACCCTGGGCAGGCAGACCGACCTGCAGCGCATCTGCGAGCTGCTGTGAGCACCCCTGAAATGACGACACCTGATCCGGCAGAGCGCATCGCGGAACTGCGCGAGGTGCTGGAGCACCACAACCACCGCTACTACGTGCTCGACAGCCCGGAGATCGAGGACGCCGAGTACGACGCGTTGTTCCGGGAATTGCAGGCGCTCGAAGCCGCGCACCCGGACCTTGTGGACCCCAACTCGCCCACCCGGCGCGTGGGCGGCAAGCCTGCCGTCGGCTTCAGCGAGCACCGCCACGTCCTGCCCATGCTGAGCCTGGACAACGCCATGAACCTCGAGGACTGGCGCGAGTTCGCGGGCCAGAAGCTGCCCAATACCTTCCGCGACGCGGTCACCGAGGTCGTGCTGAACGACATCGCCGCGGGCATTGGCCGCTCCTTTGTGCTCACGGACAAGCAGGACGAGCGCAAGGAGCTGGCCACCAGGCTGCGGCCGCTGGTGGACGCCGCGCTCCTGGCCCCTGAAGGTGGCGGCTGGCCCCAACTGGCGGCCGAGGCCGGGCGCCTGGGCGCGCTGCGCTCGCACCTGCCCATGATCCGCGCGGGCGGGCCCCTGGGCCTACCGGGGCTTACGCGCGTGGCTCAGGCCATCGGGCCTGACCTGCGCGCCGAGCTGTCCTGCTTCTGGGCCGAGCCCAAGATGGACGGCCTGGCCATGGAGATCACCTATGAGCGCGGGGCGCTGGCCATGGCCGCCACGCGCGGGGACGGCGAGGTCGGCGAGGAGGTCACGGCCAACGTGCGCATGGTGCGCAACGTGCGCGGCCGTCTGTTGAGTTCCCCCTTGGAAGTGCCGCAGATTCTCGATGTGCGCGGCGAGGTGGTGCTCGGGCTGAAGGATTTTGCGGAGCTGAACCAGGCCCAGGAGCGCAACGGCCTCAAGCGCTTCGCCAACCCGCGCAATGCCGCGGCCGGGAGCATCCGCCAGCTGGACCCGAGCATCGTGGCTGCGCGCCCCCTGCGCTTCTTGTGCTACGGCGTGGGGCGCGTGGAGCGCACCGAAGGCGCACCCGCCTGGACCACCCAGGAAACAGTCATCCGCGGCCTGGCCGGCCTGGGCCTGGCTGCTGCCCCGGAATCCAGGCTCTGCCAGACGCCCGACGAGGTCGAGGCCTTCTACCTGGACTTGCAGGCTCGGCGCGCGTCCCTGCCCTTTGAGATCGACGGGGTGGTGGCCAAGATCAACAACCTGGCGCTCCAGGAGCTCCTGGGCCAGACCGCGCGGGCCCCGCGCTGGGCGCTGGCCCTCAAGTTCCCGCCTGAGCAGGCCGCGACGCGCCTTTTGAACATCGCCATCCAGGTGGGCCGCACCGGGGTCCTCACCCCTGTGGCCGAGCTCTCGCCCGTGCGCGTGGCCGGGGTGGAGGTGTCCAGCGCTACGCTACACAACCTGAGTCACTTGCGCGCCAAGGACATCCGGGTCGGTGATCTGGTGGTGATCCAGCGCGCGGGCGACGTGATTCCGCAGGTGGTGGAGCCGGTGCTCTCCGAGCGCCCGGAAGGGGCGCAGGAGTTTGCCTTCCCTGAGGCCTGCCCGGTCTGCGGCAGCCACGTCGAGGTGAGCCAGACCCTTAACAAGGCCCTGGGCAAGACCGTGGTCACGCACTACTGCCCGAACCTGTCCTGCCCGGCCCGCGTGGTCCTGAGCATCGTGCATTTCGTGTCCAAGGCCGGGCTGAACATGGACGGGGTGGGCGAGAAGTGGATCGAGCGATTGGCGCAGGAGGGCAGGCTCAGGTCCCCGGCCGACCTTTTCGAATTGAAAGAGGCCGACCTGCTGGAATTCGACCGCATGGGCGAGAAGAGCGCCGAGAACTTCGTGCGCTCCGTGGAGGAGGGCCGCAAGAACGCCACCCTGGCCCGGTTCCTCAGCGCGCTGGGCATCGAGAACATCGGCGAGCAGCAGGCCCGCGAGCTGGCCAAAAACTTCAGCGACCTGGACGCCCTGGCGCAGGCCTCGGCCGAGGAGATCACAAAGATCAGAACCTTCGGGCCGGAGCGGGCGGCCAGCATCCACGCCTTTTTTGCCAACGAGGGCAACCAGGCCATGCTGGAGCGCTTCCGGGACCTGGGCCTGTGGCCCACGGCCGGGGCGCGGCCCGAGGCAGCAAACCTGCCGCTCTCCGGCCAGACCTTCTTCTTCACCGGCGGCTGGTCGGCCTTGCCGCGGCCCAAGGCCCAGGCTCTGGTGGAACAGCTTGGAGGCGCGTGGACCGGCACCGTGTCCCGCAAGGTCGACGTGGTTGTGGCCGGAGAGAAACCCACAGAGCACAAGCTGGCCAAGGCCCGCGGGCTGGGCCTTCGGATAGTGGACTTTCCGCAGTTTTTGGCTATGCTGCGCGAACATGGAATCAAGCCCTGAAAGATTGGCCCCTGAAAATCGGCCTCAGTAAACACGGAGAAAGACATGAGCTGTGACGTGATCATCATGGGCGGCTGCGGCCGCATGGGCAGCACCCTGATTCGCCTGGCCCAGCAGGACCCGGACCTGGAGATCAAGGCCGTGGTCGAGCGCGTGGAGCGCCTGGACGAGCTGGAGAACCTGGACTGCGTGGTGTCCCACGACCTGGAGGAGGTGCTGGCCAAGACCCCGCGCGCCGTGGTCGTGGAATTCACCTCCCCGGAGGCCACCCTGGACCACGTGCGCGAGTGCCGCAAGCACGGCAACCCCATGGTCATCGGCACCACGGGCCTGAAACCCGAACAGGCCGCTGTGGTGGCGGCCGCGGCCAAGGACATCCCGCTCCTGCTGGCCCCGAACATGAGCGTGGGCGTCAACGTGCTGCTCAAGATCCTGCCGCAGCTGGTGCAGATGCTTGGCCCGGCCTACGACATGGAGATGATGGAGATCCACCATGGCCGCAAGAAGGACGCGCCCAGCGGCACGGCCCTGAAATTGGCCCAGTGCATGGCCGAGGCGCGCGGGCTCATCTACGACGAGGTCAAGCGCCACTGCCGCGACGGGATCATCGGCGAGCGGCCCAAGGACGAGTTGGGCGTCATGGCCCTGCGCGGCGGCGACGTGGTGGGCGACCACACGGCGTACTTCTTCGGCCCGGGCGAGCGCATCGAGGTGACGCACCGGGCGCACTCGCGCGAGACCTTTGCCCAGGGCGCGCTGCGCGCGGCCAAGTGGCTGAACAAGCAGCAGCCGGGCCGTCTCTACGGCATGGCCGACCTGTTCTAGCCGCTCGACGCATCAAGAACAAAACGCCGGGCCCGCAAGGGTCCGGCGTTTTTGTCTGGGCAGGGGGGGCGTGGCCAGAATCAGTCCGTGCCAGCCCGCATCACCGCAAACACGGCCTCCAGCTCGCGCCCAACCAGCTTGAGCTGCCCGGCCAAGGGTGCGGCCTCGTTGTCGCGGGCCGAGTGCTCCAGGTCCCGGCAGGCGTCGCACAGGCGCTCCATGCCCAGCGTGGCGGCAGCGCCCTTGATGGAGTGCGCCAGGTAGTTGGCCTGCACCATGTCGCCGCTGGCCACGGCCGCGCACAGGTCCGCGAAGCGCTTGGGCTCGTCGGCCAGGTAGATCTCGAACATCCGCGCCAGGAAATCCGGCTTCATGCTGCGCATGCGCGCCAGCCACTCCGCATTGATCGGCGGCCGGGCGTCGACGGACGGGCTTTCCTTGGCCGTCGGGCGTTTCTTGGCGGGCGGGCGGGCGGGGTCGGTCACAGGCGCCTCCAGTGCACAGGTTGCGCATCAGCCCGTGACGCTATGAGCGGGGCTGGCCGCGCCACAATGCGCACCAGGCCTCGCGCGCGCGGACCACACAACGAGTTCTTTATCCTCATACACATCCCGGACCTCTTCGGCAACGCCTTTGAAGTCTTTGGTGCAAAGACGCACGGTCCGCTGACGTGCAGGCCCAGACACACCGGGGGGAGCAGGTCGTGGCAACAGAAAAGGCGGCCGGAGAGGCCTGCCTCTTCCTGCCGCCCTTCTGGCCGTCTGCGTGCTACATCTTGTACAGGGTCTCGCCGGGAACCATGCGGATGTTGTTCTTTTCCAGAAGCTCGATGGCCTGGTCCGTGCGGTCGAAGCGGAAGATGATGATGGCGTTGGCCCCGCTCTGGGTCACGAAGGCGTACATGTATTCCACGTTGATCTTGGCGTCGCGCAGCATGTCCAGGATGCTGTGCAGGCCGCCCGGCTGGTCCGGGACCTCCACCGCCACCACCGTGGTGCGGCCCACGGTGAAGCCCCCGGCCTTCAAGTTCTCCTTGGCCGTGTCGAAATCCGAGACAATGAGGCGCAGGATGCCGAAATCAGAGGTGTCGGCCAGGGACAGGGCGCGGATGTTCACGCCGGATTCGCTCAGGATGCGCGTGACCTCGGCCAGTCGGCCGGCGCGGTTTTCCAGGAAGATGGAGAGTTGGTCGACCTTCATGACGCTCCTCGCTTGGCTTTGTGTGGCACGGGGTTCAGTCCTCTCACGACGGCTTTCTCATGTCCCTACGGCTTTCTCATGTCCCTATGGCTTTCTCATGTCGATGATGCGCTTGGCCTTGCCTTCGCTGCGCTCGATGCCCTTGGGCTCCACCAGCTTGCACCGGGCGGTGACGCCCAGGAACTCCTTGATGTTCTTTTCTATCTTGGATTCGAGGCGTTGTAAATTCTTGACCTGGTCGGAGAACACGTTCTCGTCGACCTCCACGCGCACTTCCATGTTGTCCAGGTTGCCCTCGCGGGTGACGATGAGCTGGTAGTGCGGGGTCAGGCCCTCGGTTTCCAGCAGGATGGTCTCGATCTGCGAGGGGAAGACGTTGACCCCGCGGATGATGAGCATGTCGTCGCTGCGGCCCGTGATGCGCTCCATCCTCGCCGTGGTCCGGCCGCAGCGGCAGGGCGCGGTGTTCAGGCGGCTGATGTCGCGGGTGCGGTAGCGCAACAGCGGGATGCCTTCCTTGGTCAGGGTGGTGATGACCAACTCGCCCTTTTCACCGGCCGGAAGCTGCTCGCCGGTGTCGGAGTTGATGATCTCGGGCAAAAAGTGGTCCTCCTGGATGTGCAGGCCCTTTTTCACCTTGGCGCATTCGATGGCCACGCCCGGGCCCATGATCTCGGACAGGCCGTAGATGTCGATGGCCGTGATGCCGAGCTTGGTCTCGATCTCGGTGCGCATGGAATCGGTCCAGGGCTCGGCCCCGAAGATGCCGATGCGCACGGGCAGCTCGCGGATGTCGATGCCCATCTCCTTGGCCGCCTCGCACAGGTGCAGGGCGTAGGAGGGTGTGCAGGTGAGCACCGTGGCCCCGAAGTCGCGCAGGAGCATGGCCTGGCGCCTTGTGCCGCCGCCGGAGATGGGGATCACGGTGGCGCCCAGCTCCTCGGCCCCGTAGTGCACGCCGAGCCCGCCGGTGAACAGGCCGTAGCCGTAGGCGTTGTGCACGAAGTCGCCGCTGTGGGCCCCGGCCGCGGCCAGGCAGCGGGCGCAGAGCTTGGCCCAGGTGCGGATGTCGCGCCGGGTGTAGCCGACCACCGTGGCCTTGCCCGTGGTGCCGGAGGACGAGTGGATGCGCACGATGTTCTCGCGCGAGACGGCAAAGAGCCCGAAGGGGTAGTGGTTGCGCAGGTCCTGCTTCTCGGTGAAGGGGAGCAGCGTCACGTCCGAGAGTTGCTGGATGTGCTCGGGCTTGACCCCGCGCTCGTCGAGCTTCTTGCGGTAGAAGGGCACGTTCTCGTACACTCTCGCCACCACGTCCTGGAGCCTGCGCAGCTGGAGCTTCTGCAGGTCCTCCCGGGGCAGGGTCTCGTTTTCCACATCAAATATCATGGTCTGTCCTCCTGGGCTGGTGCAAGGCGATGGGGGCGGCGGCCTTGGGGGCTCACGTCCGCAACGAAACGGCCACGGTCGCTGTCCCGTGGCCCTGGCTGCAACGGTTGGCCTGTGCCGAACCCGTGTCGCGGCTTCTGTGCTGCAAATGGCAGCCAGCAGGGGCAGCAAGCCGCGGCAAGGCTCGCGTAGCCTGTTGCGTCCATGCCCGAAACCCGGCCCTGCGTCAAGGTTGGCCGGGATTTCCGGCCGGTTGCCAAGGCCTGGCGTGGCCACAAGCCCTGTCGTTGCGCTGCTCCGGCGTTTCCAGTACAAGGCCGACATGAACGCGCCGCACGGCGTGCATGGGGGAACATGAAGAAGAATCGCGCAATGCCGGCCACGCCCGGCCTGTCCACGGAAGAAAAGGGCCTGCTCCTGGCCCGGATGCTCGACGAGTTC
>JANXYI010000269.1 GCA_025350085.1 Deltaproteobacteria bacterium | reverse complement strand
CCCGCCACCACCTCGCGGAAGGCAGCCAGCAGCCCCTCGGTCGTGGTCACGTTAAGCTCGGTATGAAACTGTCCGGCAAAGGAGTGCTCGGCCTTGTCCTCCACCAGGGCGCTGCTGCGTACGGACACGGCAGGCCCGGCTTCTGTTCCTTGGCCCAGGCGCTTCCAGGCGGCCACGAGTTCCGCCGCCAGATCGCCCGGAACAGGCGCGGCCAGTATCTCGCGCCGGATCTCCTGGCAGGCGCTCTCCACGCTCTTGCCCAGTTCCACGGCCCCCAGGCTGCGCCGGATCCTGGCCTCCAGCCCGGAGGCCGACAGGAACCGACGGCAGGCCTTGGTGGTGGCCACAAAGCCGTCGGGCACGGGCAGGCCGGAGCGCCGCAACTGGGCCAGGGCGGCGGCCTTGCCGCCACAGAATCGGCGCTGGTCAGCGTCCACATCGCCCAGGGCCAGGCACATCGGGGTCTGGTCCAACTGCGGGGCAATGCTGGCCAGGGCGCGGCGCACGGCCTGGGTCAGGCGCTCCTGGCGCTCGAAAAGCCCCATGTGGCGGCCCCCGGTGATGCGATTCAGGCCGTCCACGAGGTCAAAAGTGGTGTCCATGAGCCTTGCTGCGGCCTCGGACAACACGGCTCTGTCGCGACTGGCCAGGGCGCGCTCCACGTCGGCCAGGCGCTCCAGGGCCAGCTCGTTGTCGGCCAGGAGGATGCGGAAGGCGTGGTAGCGGGCCTTGAGCTGGCCCAGGGCCTCGGCGGCGCGGGCGTTGCGCATGTCGCGGTAGGCGTCGAGGGCCTGGTTGAGCCACTGCTTCACGAAATTCATTGCCTGCCCCCCTCCTCGCCAAGGCCGGGCGCTTGCTGCACGGACCCAGGCCGCGCGGACACTGCCTGTTCGCCCAAGCCCAGGAAGACGCTGGCCTGGTTGGCAACGGCCTGATCCGAGGCCAGGTCCGTGTCGAGCTGCCGCGTGAAGGCGGTCAACTCGCCCAGGCGCATCAGCACGGCCTCCATGTCCGGGCGGTCGGCCACCTTGAACTTGCCCACCACCAGGTCCTGGTTCACCACCACCTGGAAGCCCAGGCCCTCCAGGATGATGCGGATGAGCTTGGCCCGGCGCTCCCGGCGGTGCTCGTCGGCCAGCCCGCCCACAAAGCGGAAGTAGATGGAATTCTGGTTCGGGTTGTCCGAGAGGTGCGCGTCCACCACGCTGAAGTGGTAACCCAGCCGCAGGCTCAGGTTCATGTAGCCCTTGGCCACGATGGCCAGGTTCTGGCTGGCCGCACCGGTGGAATCGTTCAGCAGTTCAAAGGTCTTGCGCAGGCCGCCCAGGACATCGCCCGCGCTCAAGGGGGCGGCGTCCGTGCGCCAGGCGTCCTTGCGGCACAACCCGGCCAGGAAGGCCTGCAGCGGCGCGCAGGTGAGCTGCCCGATGACGATCTCGTGGTCAGCGTCTTCAGCCACGCCCTCGCCGATGTCCAGCACGCGGATGTCCATGGGCACGTCCAGCACAAGCCTGCGGGCATCGGCCCCGTGCAGTTCGGGCTGGCGGGCGTGGATCTCGGCCAGTTCCTCCACGGCCTTTTCGTGGGCGAAATGGATGAGGTCGTGGAAGCTGCGGCAGCCCGCCGGGGTGAAGTCCGGGGCCTCCGGGTCCAGCAGGTTGAGCGGCTGGATGAGCCGCAGGATGCGACGCAGCAGGGCGTATTCCGGGTCGCCCGGATCAAGCTCCGGGCCGAAGGCGCGCAGGCGCAGGAGCGGCTCCAGCACGCCCCGGTAGACCGTGCCGCCCTGGGCGTCGGCCGTGGCGTCCACGGTGACGTCCGAGTCTGCGGGCAGGAGCGCCAGCGCGCCCTGCAGGCCGAACAGGGCCGGGACGCGGTACTCCCGTGCGATGGTGGCCAGGTGCCCCACCGTGGTCCCGACCTCGGTGACCAGGGCGCTGGCCCGGCGCAGCACCGGGCTCAGGCGCGGCGCAGCCGCATGGGCCACAGCCACCGCGCCCAGGGGAAAATCTTCGGGGTCGTCGCCAGGGTGCACGTGCACCACCCGCCCGGCCCCCACGCCAGCCTGGGCCACGTTGCCGCCATGCGCCAACACCACCGCCCCGGCCAGCAGTTCGTCCAGCTCCTCCGGGGCCTCTTCGGTTCGGGCCAGGGGCCGCGTGGACGTGAGCAAGAGCCGCCCCCTCGGAGTCAGGAGCCAGCCCAGTTCCTGGGGTGCGTTCAGTACGCGTTCCACAGCCATGCAGGCTTCGGCCAATGCGCCAAGGGTTTTGGTGGACAGGAGCGCCGTGCCGCGCAAGAGCCCGTTCTTCAGCAAGGACAGGGGCTGGCCGCCGTCCGGATGGTTGAAGCGGCTTGGTTTGGGCAAAATCTCCGAGCGCATGGGCCGAAAGGGATAACTGCGCCGCACCAGGTGGCGCTCCACGGCGGTCGTCTCGCCGGGCTCCGCGCAGTTCTTGGCGCCAGCAGTTCCAGGCTGGCACACGCGGATGGACAGGGCGTCGCGCTGGAACTCGGTGTGGTCCAGAGTGCGCACCAGCCCGCAGAGCACTGGCTCCGGGGCCTCGCGCACACTGACGGCCAGGGGGACAGCCGCCTCGCCCCCGGCGCGGGCGATATGGCGTTCCAGGGCGATGCGGATGACCTGGGGCAGATCTTCCAGCTGCCGGGACAAGGCCTGCGGCCCGCACGCGCCCCCGGCAGCGTCGATGCGGTGCACGGCCACGGCCAGGGGGCAGGCCCGGCCGCAACGGCGGCGTAACGCTACGGCCTCGCGCTGCAGGCTCTCCTTCAGCTCCGGGGGGCAGGTTTTCTGGGCGAGAAGCTGGCGCACACCAGCAGCCGTCACGGCGAATCCGTCCTGCACAGGCAGGCTGAACCGGTACTTGAGCTCGGCCAGACAGGCCACTTCAGCTCCCACGGCCTGCTCCGTTTCCCAGCCGATGTCTGTAAAGGGCAAGACCGGCGGCAGGTTCACAGGGTCCGGCCCACCCGAGAGGATGTCTTCCAGGAGGTTCCGCAGGGCCTGGTAGCGGTCGAAGAGCTCCACGTAGCGGTCGCCGGTGAGGTTGTTCAAGCGGTAGGCCACGCGCTGGACGAGCAGGCCCAGGTCGCGCACGGACGTCTCCAGGAAGGCGCGGTCGAAGATGTACTCGCCGCCGAGGGCGCGCTCCAGGCCTGCCATGAGTTCCAGGGCGTCGTTGTTGTGCTCCAGAATCAGCCGGAAATTGTGGAACAGGGAGCGCATGGCGACGGAAGCCGGCCGTTTCGGACGGTCTGTGCCGGGCTTGGAGAAGAGCTTTCCCATGCAATCCCTTGGGGCGGGGCATCCGCCGTTCCGTTTTGAAACATGTGCTAGCGCCAGGACACTCCGGCGCCAGCCCGGGCCGTGCCGACCCTGGCCGCGTTAGCCCTTGCCCACCCGGAGTTCGGCGTCGAGGCGCTGCTTGTCCTCGATGCGCCGCACCGTGTCCAGGATGTCCGCAAGCTTGAACGGCTTGGCCACGAAGTCGAACGCCCCCTTGCGGAAGGACTCCTTGGCCGTGTCCAGGGTGGCGAAACCGGTGATGACCACCACCCCCGTCTCGGGCGACAGCTCCTTGACGCGGCTCAGAAAGCGCATGCCGTCCACGCCCTCCATCTTCAGGTCGGTGATGACGATGTCAAAACGCGTCTCCTCCACCCTGGCCAGGGCATGCGCGCTGTCCGTGAAGGTCTCCACCTCGTAGCCAGCCTTCTGGAAGGCGGGCTTGAGGCGCTTGCAGACGATGGGCTCGTCGTCCAAAATCAGAATGCGGGCCCTGCCGAGTGTCTTCTCCACCGGATCGGCCGACTTGCCGTGGTCAGTCATTGCGCACCTCCAGAAGGGGCGTGATGCGTTGCAGAAATTCCTCGGCGTGGCGATCGATGTCCTCGTCGCAGCGCAGGCACACATCCAGCTGTCGAGTGTAGCCGATGAGTCCGCCCAGGACCAGCATCTTCTCCCGCATGCGCTCTGGCGGAAGCTTCTTGATGCGGCCCACCACAAGGTCGCCGTGGACCTCCACGCGGAAGTCGAGGCGCTCCAGGATCTGGGCGATGCAGCGTGCCCGGCGCGAGCGGTGCATGAAATCCGTGACCCCGCCGAGGAAGCGGAAATAGATGTAGCTGTCGTTGACGCGTTCGCTGATGTAGGCGTCGATGATGTTGAAATGATAGCCCAAACGCAGATGCAGGTTCATGTACTCGTGGGACACGACAGCCAGGTTGCGGCCAATCTTGCCGGGCGCGGCCGAGGCCGAACTGAAGGTCCGGGTGAAGCTGGACATGAAGCTGCCCAGGTCCACGCTCATGGGGTCGGTGGACCACATGCCGGACTCGGTGAGGCCGGTCAGAAGCGCGGCAAGCGGCACCGAGGTCAGCTCCTCCTGGGCCACGGCGGGCATGTCCTTCTGGTTCGCCCCGGCGCGGATCGGCCCCTCGTCCAGGTCGATGACCATGAGCCCCAGGGGCTGCACCGAGTCCAGGCGCTTGGGTGTGGCCCCGCTGCGCCGCCAGTGGCGCTCGCTCACGTCGATGAGTTCCTCCACGGCCTTCTCGTGGATCCAGCGGGTGATGTCGTGGAAGGTGCGACAGGCCGAGGCCTTGAACTGCTCGCTGTGCGGGTCCACCAGGTTCAGTGGGGTGATGCGCTTCAAGAGACGCCGCAGCAGGCGGAACTCGGCGGACTCCTCGAAGGATTCCTCGCCGGTGAGCTCGAAGCGGCAGAGCTCGTGCACGGCCCCACGGAACACCGTGTTCTGGGTTGTGTCCAGCGTGATCTCGTCACCGTTCTTGAGCAGGCTGGTGGCCACGCCGGTGTTGACCACGGCGGGCACGCGGTATTCCCGCGCCAGGGTCGACATGTGCCCAGTGGCCGAGCCCACGTCGGTGATGATGCCCTGGGCCTTGCGCATGACGCGCGAGTAGCGCGGCGAGGTGTGGTGCGTGACCATGATGGCCCCGTGCGGAAAGTGCGCCAGATCCTCGTCGGTGCGCACTACGAAGACCTTGCCGATGGCCACGCCATGCTGCACCACGGTGCCCTTGCCCGAAAAGATGACCTCGGCGTTGCGCGCGGCATCGGCTGCGCCCCGGATGCCGTTGGGGCAGCTTAAGACCTCGCGCGGCTGCATGTTCAGCGGGCGGGCCTGGAGGATGAACAGGGTGTCCTGGGCGTCGAAGGCCCACTCCACGTCCTGGGGCCGCTTGTAGTAGCGCTCAATGGTCATGGCCGTCTGAACCAGGCGCAGGATGCGCTCCGGCGTGAGGCAGGAGACGTCCTGGAACTCAGGCTCCACCGGAACCAGCCCGGTGCCGCCGCCAGCCTTGGCGGCCAGCCGCACTGGCTTGTGGGCCACCTCGATGGAACGCACGGCGTGCGCCCCGCAGCGGTCGATGAAATAGGTGTCCGTCTCGGCGGTGCCGTCGACCACGGGCGCGCCCAGGCCCCAGGTGGCGGAGACGACCACGGCCTCGTCCTCTTGCGCCAGGGGCGCGTAGGTATAGAGCGCGCCGCTGGCCTCGGCCTCGATCATGGCCTGGCAGCCCACGGCCATGGCCGTCTCGCTCTCCTTGTAGCCCCGGTGCAGGCGGTAGCGCCAGACCTCCGGGGAATAGGCTCCGGCCAGCACGCGCTTGTAGGCCTCCAGAACCTTGGCGGGCGGCACCGCGAGCACGCTCTCGTACTGCCCGGCGAAGCTGAACTCGGCGTCCTCGCCCCAGGCGCTGCTGCGCACGGCGTAGAGCGTGGCCTTGTCGCCACGCCGGGCGGCCAGCACGTCGAGCATGGCCGCGATCTGCTGGGCCACGGGCCGGGGCACCTCGCCTTCCAGGATGCGGCTTCGGATGTCCTGGGAGAGAGCGTCCAGGCCCGCCTCGTCGACTTGCGAACCAGAAGACCCTGGCGGAACCAGACGGGCAAGGCCCTCTTCGACACGGCGTGTGACGCCGTTGTGCGCCATGAAGTCGAAGAAGGCCTTGCTGGTGATGACGAAGCCGTCGGGTGTGGCCAGCCCGAGGAAGTTGCGCACATCACCCAGGTGGGCCAGCTTGTTGCCGGCCTCCTCACTCACGTCGCGGTTCAGCTCCTCAAGGGGCATGGTCAGGCTGGCGTTGGGGAACGAATGCCGCCCGGCCAGTTCCTCCTCGATCTGGTGCTGGATGCTCTCAAAGGCCAGGAACAGGTCCACGTTCTTGCGCTGGGTCAGCACGGAGAGGTCCGAGATGAGCTTGAACACCAGGTCGCCCAGGCGCTCGCAGGCCGAGACGATGTACTGGCCGTCGAAAACGTATTCCCCGCCAAGCTTGTCGCCCATGTCGGCCATGAGCTCCAGGATGGCGTTGTTGCGTTCGAGGATGATCTCGAACTTCTTGAACTGCACGGCAAAGGGGACCGGCGGCTTTCTGGGCCGCCAGAAGGCGAACATGTCCCGGATGCCGTTCAGGTCAAGCATACAGTGTCCTAGTGTGCTCCCTTGCTCTGGAACACCAGCCCGATGGCCAAACCGCTCAACAGGGCCACGATGGTGGCCAGGATGCCGTAGACAAGGGAGTGGTTGAAGGCCACGTCGGCCATTTTCGCCGGTATGCCCACCAGCTCCACGTGCACGGAGGTTGTGCCGCTGGCGGCGAGCACGCCGTTCTTCAGGGCCGAGACCTCCACGGCATATTCGCCGGGAGCCAGGCGCGAGGGCAGGGGCAGCACCGCGCGGAAGTCCTGGCTGGCGCCGTTCACGGGACTTAAGATCACGCCGCCGGGCACCTCGCTGTACAGGCCTTCAACCACTCCCTTGTCTACGGCATCCTGGCCACCATCGTGGCCCTGTTGAGCGGTTTGGCCATCGGGCTGGTGTTCCAGAGCAAGGGAGCACACTAGGACACTGTATGCTTGACCT
>JANXYI010000250.1 GCA_025350085.1 Deltaproteobacteria bacterium | reverse complement strand
GCTGCCGCGCAGGCCGGTCACCGGAAGGCTTGCCGCTGTAGCCCTTGGCCGGGCGGGCGGGCTGGGGGAAGGCTGCGGGTTCGGCGTTCGGGTCGCGCTCGAAGTCGTGGTCGATGTCGATATCGAAGTCGTCGTGCACCTTGCGCGTCACTTCCTTGGCCGGGCGCTGGTCGGGCCGGGCGTCCTGACGGGCGGGGCGCTTGTCGTCCTGGCGGGGCGGACGACGGTCATCGCGGGCGCCGGAGCTTTTCTCGCCGGGTTTGCCTGCGGGCTTGCCCGGGCCCTTGCCTGCGGGCCGGGCCGGGGCGTGCCCGGAGCCGGAGGGCTTCGGACCCTCGGAGCGTTTGGGGCCGTCGGAGCGCTTGGGGGCGCTTGTGCTCCAGTCGTCGTCCTTGCGGCCCTGGCCGGAGCGCGGCTTGCGGGCCGGGCCAGGCTTGCGGGGGGTGTTGGGGCGCGCTGGTTTCCTTGAATCTGCCATGATGTACCTCGGGGTTTGTCCGGCCCGCCTGTCAGGCTTGCCAGGGGAAAGAAAGACGGGTATGGTGTGGTGTCTTATTGCGTATCCAACAATCGGCGCACGGGGTTCGTATTTTCTGTAAGCGGCCCCCATCTCAGGAGCCTTTTCTCCACCCGCGCCGCCGACCGGAGGAAACCATTCCGATGACGATGACTGCACGAAGAAAACTGACCGGGCTGGGCCTGCTGGTCCTGTTCTCGGCCTTGTGGTCGTGCTCGGCCATGAATATCGACATCAGCGACCCTGTCAAGGCCCAGTCCACCCAAAGTTCCCTTTCCGTTGACCAGACCGTCCAGTCCCAGCCCCAATTGGCCGCTGCCCAGACCCGCTCCCCGGCCCGGCCCCTGGCCCGCCCCGCCACCCTGGACGACAATGCCGACCTCGAACCCGACATGAGCGCACCGCTGACCCCGGGCCAGCGCGGCGACATGCTCGAACCCGAGGTCATGGCCCCGCCCCTGGCCCAGGAGCCCGTGCTCACCGCCGAGCAGAAGCGCATCCTGAACGAGAAATCGGGCCTGGACTTCGACCTCGACCTCTTTGAATCCAAGGAAGTGGAGCGCTACTTCGCCTACTACACCGGCCCGGCGCGCGAGACCTTCGCCCGCTGGCTCAAGCGCGCCGAGGCGCACCTGCCCCACGTGCGCGAGTCCCTGGTCAAAAACGGCCTGCCCCAGGATCTGGCCATGCTGCCCTTCGCCGAGTCCGGCTACAACTGCTACGCATACTCCTGGGCCGGTGCGGGCGGCATGTGGCAGTTCATGCCCTACACCGGCCGCAAGTACGGCCTCACCGTGGACTGGTGGGTCGACGAGCGCCGCGATCCCGCGCTGTCCACCGATGCCGCGGGCCGGTACCTGGCCTTTTTGAACGACATGTTCGGCGACTGGTACCTGGCGTTGGCCGCGTACAACGCGGGCGAGGGCAAGATCTCCCGCGCCCTGGCCGGCACCGACACCGACGACTTCCTGGATCTGGTGCAGAACAACAACAAGCTGAACCGACGCATGCGTCTCAAGCCCGAAACCCAGAACTACGTGCCCAAGTTCATCGCCATCACCAAGATCTTCCAGAACCTGGAGGCGCTCGGCTTCGAGCCCGTGCGCTGGGACGCCGCCCCGAAGCTTGAGACCGTGCGCGTGCCCGGCGGCACGGATTTGCTCGCCCTGGCCAAGTCCGGCGGCATGAACTGGGACGAGTTCCACGCGCTCAACCCGGCCTACCGCCGCCAGGTAAGCCCCCCGGACCGCCAGACCAACGTGGCCATCCCGGCGGACAGGAAGGCCCCCATGCTGGCCTATCTGGCCAACCCCGGCCTCCGCCCCTATGAGGGCTTCATCGCCCACCAGGTGAAGAAGGGCGAGTCGCTCAAGGCCGTGGCCAAGCGCTACCGTGTGCCCCAGGAGGTCATCTGCCAGGTCAACGGCCAGCTCGCCCAGGCGCTCAAGCCCGGCCAGTGCATCATGATCCCGGCCAGCAGCACCGGCGAGGCCATGCCCGAGGGCCTGCGGAAGACCCGCGGGATCGCCTCCAAGCGCGCCAACTACGTGGTCGGCAAGAACGACAACGTCTGGTCCATCAGCAAAAAGTACAACGTCTCGGTGAAGACCCTGCTGGCGGCCAACGGCCTGGCCAACTCCAAGGGCCTGAGGCCCGGCCTGCGCATCAGCATCCCCGACGCCGCGGCCAAGGACGCCAAGAA
>JANXYI010000197.1 GCA_025350085.1 Deltaproteobacteria bacterium | reverse complement strand
TTGCTATTGGCATCCTGGGCAATCAGGTTCGTGATGTAGCCATTCTTGTTGATGTTCCGGTTCCGCAGGACGCACGCCCACCCCAGCGGAGACGTTGCAAACGCGTTGCACATCGCCATCGTGCCAAAAAAAGACTGGAATGTCGTGCCCGCGATGGTCCGGTAGGTGCCGTCCGAGCCGGGGTTGGCGTATTGGGTCAACACCAGGTCCGCCCCGGACAGCCCGCCTCCTACGCCGACCTCGTTGGCACCGGCCGAGCCATTGAACTCGCACACAAAGCTGTTCGCGTCCGCCGCCGCCTCCGTGACCGGGAGCGAGCGGAAGCGGAACTTCCCGTCCGTCGACCGGTCGGGGTAGGACCGGCCCAACTTGGGCAGGGCCATAAGGGGAGTTGCGCGCAGCATGGCCTAGTCCTCCGTGCCGTCGATCTGGAAGCTCATATTGGCCTGGCTGGAGTTCACGCGCACCTTGTATCCGGCCGGGGCGGTCTTGAGGCAGGACTTCGAGCAGACCTCCACGGTGTCGCCCTGGGGCGCGGCGCTGCCCGCCTTGACGGTGTTGCTGAACCAGTAGGCCTTCACGGCGTTGGCCGCGTCGGTGAGCATCACCTTCACGACGGCGTCCACGCCGCTGTAGTTGGTGATGGTGAGGCCAAACACGGACAGGCGCTTGCCCGCCGTGACGGTGTGCAGGTCGGTGTCGGTGTTGGCGATGACGCTGGCCAGGGTCTTGGGGTCGATCATGGGCATGGTATTTTCCTCCTAGGAGTACATCAGGATCGTTTCGAGAGAAACGCCGTTGGCCGCGATGGCCGCCTTGACGCCTGCGGGGGTCACGGCGCGCACGGTGTCGGTCCCGGCAATGGTTTCCGCATTGGTCGCCAGTTCCACGATGCCTTGGGCCGAGGTGGTGGCCGCACCGGGCGATGGCGCGAACTCGACAATGAGCGCCTCAATGGCGTCGCGCAGCTGGGTGTCCGCAGCGGGGTTCAACGTGAATCCGGCGGCCAGGATTACGTTGACGATCTCCTCCTGGATCATGTTGAACCAGTCCTGGCCGGGAACCGTGGGCGGGGTGGCCGCCACGGCATCACCAGACCGGAAGTATCCGGGCGTGCCCCCGGCGCTGTACGCGGGCTTCTCTGCTATGGCGGTTGCGGTTTTAACTCGCTGCATGGCTATCCTCCGTAAGAAAATATGACGTGGGTATGGGCAGGCTTGAGCCGGTTGATGACACACTCCAAAAGCGCATTGCCCCAGCTGGCCAAGGGGTCTGTGCAGGCGGAGTCACAAGAAAATTCACGGATGGTGGTTTCGGGCGCGCGCACGGTCCAGGCGTAGCGCCAATCCTCATCGCATATGGGCTGGTCGCAGGCCGTCTCGCAGGTGAAGGCGTCGTGCTCCTGGATGGTGATGGCATAGCCCAGCGCAGCGGCCACGCCGACGAAGTAGGACCGGCTCTGGCCGCCGCGCTCGCGCACCTTGGCCACGGCGGCGGCCATGCGCTCGCCCATGGTCTGGGCCAAGCCACCAGCGCATTCGTCCGGCAGGCCCAGCACGCGTTCCCAATCCGTCAGCCACAGGCCGCCCGCACCCCAGGGGGTGAGCGCCTCCAGCACGTAGCTGGCCAGCACGCGCACCCGGTCCAGGGCCGCGCCCTCGGCCTCAATGGTGGCCGCGAGCACCGCGCCCCCTTCTCCGGACGCGTCGTAGGACACGGGAGGCAGCAGCAGTTTCAGCAGTTCCGCATGGTTCATGCCATGACCTCCAGAGTCACGACGCCCAGGCGAGCCCACTGCGTTGCCGTGAGGCCCACATTGGCCGCCGGGGCCGCGACCTGACGGTCCACGATGCCGGACACGCCCGAGATGGCCGTTTCGATGCGGCTACGGTAGACCTCGTCGCCCGGCTCAAGGGTGTCGAAATAGGTGTTCAACGCCACTTCAACGGCCGCTTGCGCCTGGTCGAGCGTCAGGCCGGAGAGCCGCACCTGGGCATGCACGGCCACCGGCACCAGCTCCGGCGCGAAGACCTCGAAGTTGCGCACCGAGGCGGGCCGCTGTTCATCCAGGTGCGCGCGCACCGCGTCGAGGATCTCCGTGGAGGGCAGGCCGCCGCCGGAGGTGACGCACACGTCCACGGTGCCGATGCCTCGGCGCAGCGGGAACACATAGGCCGCCGTGACCCCATCCACGTCCATGGCCCAGCGCCGCCAATCGGCGGCTTTGCCGCCAGCGGGCGGGTCGCTCATGACATCGAGCAGCCTGACCAGGAGCCCGGCGTCGGCCTCGGCGTCCGTGCCGCCCACGAGGGCCGTGGCCACTTCCGCCTGGGACAGCACGCCCGAGGGCGCGGAAGTGAGGGTGAGCACAGCTCCCACCGCGACATTGCCGGATGCTCCGGCCACGCTGGCCAGCACCGGCACCAGCGCCGTGCCGTCCAGTCCGATGGTGCCCGCCTCGGAGGTGGCCAGGGCCTGGCCGCTCACGGTCTTGGCCTCCGTGCCCAGGGGCACGGCCGCGCCGGGGGTGCCATACAAGCGCGCCACGCCCGCAGCGGTGGTGGCCCGCTTGCGGGTGAGCCCGCGCAGACCCGCCTGGATCTCCAGGGTGTCAGTGTCCGCCGTGTCGGGGAAGATCTGCCGAGCGATCCACTGCAAGTGCTGGTGCAACCCCTCCACTGCGGCGGCGGTGCCTGCGGCGCGCACGCCGAAGTCCGAGTCCGCCGTGATCGCGGCGTCCGGCTGGAGGTTGGCGATGTCCCGCAGGATGGCCGACCTGATCGCTTCAAAGTC
>JANXYI010000206.1 GCA_025350085.1 Deltaproteobacteria bacterium | reverse complement strand
GGATGGCCAGGGAGTACACTTCCTCCCCGCTGCCGCAGCCCGCGTGCCAGATCTTGATGAACGGGAAGGTCTTCAAGTACGGGATGACCTCGTCCCGCAGTACGGCGAAGAACTCGGGGTCGCGGAACATCTCGCTCACGTTGACGGACAGGGTCTCCACCACCAGGGGCAGAAAGGCCTCGTCGCGCAGGATGCGCGGGATCATGTCGCCGATGCTTGCCGCGCCGCTGGTGTCCATGAGCTTGCGCACCCGGCGGCGGATGGAGGCCTGGGAGTAGTTGCGGAAGTCGTAGCCGTGCCGCAGGAACAGGGCCTCCAGAAAGAGGTTCGTCTCCAGGTGTTCGAGGTCGGCCAGGTCCACGGGCGGCTCCTACTTGTGCAGCCATACGCGCATGACGGACAAGAGGCGCTCCAGGTCCACGGGCTTGGAGAGGTAGTCGCTGGCGCCCGCGGCCATGCATTTTTCCCGGTCCGCCAGCATGGCCTTGGCCGTCAGGGCGATGATGGGCAGGTTCTTGAAGCGGGCCTGGGCGCGGATCTGCCGGGTGGCCTCGTAGCCGTCCATGCCCGGCATCATGATGTCCATGAGCACCAGATCCACCTTGTTCTCGCGGTTCAGGATCTCCAGGGCCTTCTGGCCGTCCTCGGCCTTGATGGCCGTGACGCCCTTGTCCTGGAGCACCTGGGCCAGGGCAAAGAGGTTGCGCATGTCGTCGTCCACCAAAAGCACGGTGGCGTCCTTGAACACGGCGTCCTTGTCGTAGAGGTTCAGGATGGTGTCGCGCTTGCGCCTGGGCAGGGTCTTGACCATCTGGTGCAGGAACAGCGCGGTCTCGTCGATGAGCCGCTCCTCCGAGCGCACGCCCTTGATGATGATCGAGTCCGCGTGGTCGCGCAGGTGGCATTCCTCCTCGCGGGAGAGCTCCCGGCCGGTGTAGACGATGACCGGCGGCAGGCTCAGCTCCACCTCGGCCTCCAGGCGCTCCAAGAGCTCGAATCCGGACATGTCCGGCAGGCCCAGGTCCAGGATCATGCAGTCGAAGCGGCGCTCGTGTAGCAGGGCCATGGCCTGGCCCCCGCTGGCGGCCTCGACGATGTTCACCTCCGGGTCGGCGATGAGTTCGATGACGGCCCGGCGCAGGTCGGCGTCGTCCTCCACAAGGAGCAGGTCCTTGATCTTCTTGGATATGATCTCTTCCATGCGGCCAAAGGCCTGGTCCAGGCCCTCGCGGCTGGTGGGCTTGGACAAAAAGCCTACGGCGCCCCGGAGCAGAGCGTCCTGCCCTTCTTTCAGCACGGACATGACATGCACCGGGATGTGCCGCAGGGCCGGGTCGTTCTTGAGTTCGTCCAGCACCTGCTGGCCGCTTATGCCCGGCAGCTTGATGTCCAGGATGATGGCGCTCGGCAGGGTCAGGCGGGCCAGCTCGAGCCCTTCCTCGCCGGTGGCCGTGGCTAGGACCTGGAAGCCCTTGGCGTGGCAGTTGTCGGCCAGGATGCGGGCGAAGTCGGGATCATCCTCGATGATCAGGATGCTCGGCTCGTCGGACCGCAGGCAGGCCCGGTCGTCGGCAATGGAAGGCAGCCGCAGGAGCGGAGCGACCGGCGCCTGGTCCGGTTTGGGGGCCTGGGCGCGTGCGGCAGACGGCCGGAACAGGGTGCTCTTAAGCCCCTGGGCCGGGGACACGCCTTCCCGGCCCGGAACGCAGGCACAGGGCTGGAAGTCCAGGGGCAGGACCAGGGTGAAGGTGGAGCCCTGGCCAGCAACGCTCTGGAGCAGGATCTCGCCGCCCAGCAGATGGGCCAGCTCCCGGGAGATGGTCAGTCCCAGGCCCGTGCCGCCGTACCTGCGGGCCGTGCCGCCCTCTGCCTGCTGGAAGGCCTCGAAGATCTCCTGCTGGCGCTCCTCCGGGATGCCCACCCCGGTGTCGGTGACGGACACGGCCAGGGCCTTGTCCGGGGAAAGCCCGCGGCCGCACAGCCGCCAGTCGATCTCGGGGCGGTGGAAGCGCACGCTGATCCTGCCCTGGTCGCAAAACTTGATTGCATTGGAGAGCAGGTTGCGCAGGATCTGCTCCACGCGCTGCGCGTCCGTGCGCAGGGAGCCGGGCAGGCCCTCGTCCAGGTCCACGGTGAGCGCCAGGCCCTTCTCGTCGGCCATGGGCCTGAAGGTCGCGAGCAGCGGGGCCGCCAGATCGTTCAGCGACACCTCGTCCACGGTGAAGGTCATTTTGCCGGCCTCGATCTTGGACAGGTCCAGGATTTCGCTGATCAGGGACAACAGGTCGTTGCCGCTGCGGAAGATGATCCGGGCGTACTCCACCTGGTCAACGGAGAGGTTGCCGCCGGGGTTGTCCATGAGGTTGCGCGAGAGCAGAAGTAGGCTGTTCAGCGGGGTGCGCAGCTCGTGGGACATGTTGGCCAGGAACTCCGACTTGTACTGGCTGGAGAGTTCCAGCTCCCGGGCCTTGTGCTCAAGGCCCTGGCGGATGCTGTCCAGCTCCACGTTCTTCAGGCTGATCTCGGACTTCTGGCGCTCCAGGAACGTGTTCTTCTCGCTCAGCTCCTCGTTGGCGACCTGCAGCTCCTCCTGCTGCTGCCGCAGCTCCTCTTCGGAACTGCGCAGGGCCAGGGCCTGCTGCTCCAGCTCCTCGTTGACCGAGCGCAGCTCCTCCTGCTGGTTCTGCAAGGTTTCGGCCTGGAGCCTGGTCTGGTCCAGGAGCGCCCGCAGCCGCTTCTGGTTTTCCACCCTGCTGACGGCCTGGGCTATGGACTCGGCCACGGTGTCCAGGAGTTCGAGCTTGGCCGGGGTCAACTCCTCGAAGGTGCCCAGCTCCAGCACGGCCATGACCCGGCCCTCGTGCAGCAGGGGCACGACCACGATGTTCCGGGGCTCGGCCTGGCCCAGGGCGGAGTTCACCCGGAGGTAGTCCCCGGGCAGCTCGGTGACGGAAATCAGCCTGCCCTCTGCCGCGGCCTGGCCCACCAGGCCCTGGCCCAGGTGGAAGGAGACGGGCAGGCCCTCGCCCCTGGTGACGGCGTAGCTGCCGGTGAGCTCCAGCGTGTCCGCCTCTGTGAGCGCATAGAGGGCGCCGATCTGGGCGTTCAGGTACGGGGCCAGGAAGCGCAGCACCCGGTCGGACAGGGTGCGCAGGTCGAGATCCCCGATGAGCTGGAGCGCCAGTTCGCTCTTGCCGGTCTTGAGCCAGTCGTTCAGGGCGATGGCCTCGGAGGCCCGGCGCAGGGCCTGGATCATGTGCTCCAGGGCCTGGCCCAGGGCGTCGCGTTCCCCGGCCTGGGCCACCTCCTGGTACAGATCCCCGGCAGCCACGGCCTGGGCCGTTGTGGCCTTGACCTTGAGCCCGGCGCGCATGTCCCGGAAGGCGTCGGCCAGTTGGCCGATCTCGTCGCGGCGCTGCATCTCCAGATCGCCCCCGAGCTCCCCGGCGGCCACGTCCTTGAGTCGCGCCACCACCTGGTGCAGGGGCAGGGCGATGCCCCGTGTGATGAGCGCGGCCACGCCCCCGCCGGTCAGGACCAGGACGGCCAGCAAAAGCCCCATGACCAGGTAGGCGAAGTTTCTCTCATGCAGGGCTTCCTCGTGGAAGGTCTTGGCCTTGTTCGAGGAGTAATCGATGATGGTCTGGACCGTGGGCAGGAATTTGTGGAGGTGATGGCGGGCCTTGGCCGCGGTCCGGGCCTGTTCTTCCCGGCTGAGCCCGTGCAGGTGGGCGGTGATGGCCTCGTCGATGAGCCCGGACCATTCCTGAAAGGAAGCCTGGCAGCGTTCAACGTCGGCCTTGGGCCCCAGGTAGCGCTCGCCGACCAGGGCGAAGAGTTCCAAGGCGGCTTTTTCGGCCACGGCGATCTCATGCTGGTGCACCTCCACGGTGGACAGCGGGACCCCGGGGTCCAGATCGGCCAGGGTGATCTCAATGATGCGGGCCTGATCGCGGATGTCGCGCTCGGCCATGTTCACGGTGAACGGGTGCGCGAAGATCTGCTCGGTCAGGTCGGACAGGTGCCTGATCTGAAAGAGAGCCAGGCCGCCGAGGACCAGGGTCAAAAAGAGCATCAGGGCAAATCCGGCCCTGAGCCGGGTTCCGATCTTGTAGTCGCTCTGTTGCATGGGGGTCCTCTTTTTGCGGTCAGCTGTGCACTGATCTGTCAGCAGTAGTAGCTAACACTTCTTCCGAGCTTTAGGCAACGGCCAATTCCCACGGGCGCACGTTTTTCCGTGGCCGCGGCCTGTGTTAGCCGGAAATCCGCAACAGCGGGCGCGCGCCCAGAGCCCATGACACCTGCCGCCCGATATGCTAGAAGTCCCCAGGCCCATGCTGGAGCCAAGCGCAGGCACTGGGGCCGGAATGCAGCAGACCCGTCATGGCACCTGTTTCAGGAGCTTGGGTCGAATCCAGTGCTGCGGGAGGTGCGTCTGTGGCCGCAGGAGCTGACAAGCTGAAACCGCGTCCCCTGGTCTCTGTTGTCCTGGCAGCGTGCAATCACGAACCGTTCATTGCGGAAGCCGTGCAGAGCGTCCTCGCGCAGAGCTTCGAGGATCTCGAACTCATCGTCTTTGACGACGCGTCCACGGACCGGACGCCGGATATTGTCGAGGCCATCAAGGATGATCGCCTCCAGTTGATCCGGTCGCCAGCCAACCGTCTGCAGCACGGCCGCAATGTCGCGCTCGCAAGGTGCAGCGGCAAGTACGTCGCCTTCCAGAATTCCGACGATGTCTGGCGCAAGGACAAGCTGTTCAAGCAGGTCAGCCTGCTGGAGGCGCGGCCGGAACTGGCGGCCTGCTTCAGCGCTGTGGAGATCATCGGCCCGGACACCCGGCCAGCGCCCGGCACGTTTTTCGAGGGCATGTTCAGCACCGAGAATCTGGCGCCGGAACAGTGGCTGCAACGTTTTTTCGAGTTGGGCAACTGCCTGTGCATCACCTCGGCCGTTGTCCGCGCGGACCTGCTCTCCGGCCTGGGCGGATTTTGCGAGAGCCTGGTCCAGCTCGGAGACCTGGACCTCTGGGTCCGCCTGGCCGCACTGGGGGAATTCCTGGTCCTGGACGAACAGCTGACGGCCATGCGCTTCACCAGCGGCCAGAACCTGAGCCGCCTGGAACCGCCTGTCCTGCGCCGCATCATGCGCGAATACGTGCGCGTGCTGCTGCGCTATGCCGAGGCGCCCCTTGTAGACCAGCTCGCCAGGGTCTTTCCGTGGATCGTGGCCCAGGACATGACGAGGCTTGAGCGCACGGTGGCCCTGGCCCTTGATTCGGCACTGCGCAGCCCCATGCATGCGCTTTTTGCTGAGCGTGTGCTGGAACAGGCCCTGGATAATCCCGCAGACCGGACCCTTGTCTGCGCGCGTTTTGGCACCCGGATCGTGCATGATTTCCTGCACCTGCGCACCAGGATCGAGACCGTGCTCCACGCCTCGCCGGATGTGGATCTCTTGTGCGACTGCAAGCGCTAGCGCAGCCCTTGAACCTGTTGCCCCTGCGACGTGTTATGACAAGCACCGCCACCGCTCCTGAACCCCGGCACCCGGAAACGCCTGCCCTGCGCCAGTGGTTGCGCCGGGTCTTGTCCGACGACGAGCTTTCCGTCACGGCCATGGACATCCGCGAGTCCGCGGCCTGGGCGCATACGCGCGGCGCCATCCGGCACAATAGCGGGCGCTTCTTCAACGTTGTCGGCGTCAGGGGCGAAGGTGTGGCGCAGCCGCTGCTGGAGCAGCGCGAGATCGGCACCCTGTGCTTCGTGTTCCGGGCCCCGGCCGCGGAGAGCGCAGGGCCGGAGGTCCTGGTGCAGGCCAAGGTCGAGCCCGGGAACATCGGCGGCGCGCAGCTTGCGCCCAGCCTACAGGCCACGGCGAGCAACCTGGAGCGGCTCCACGGGGGGACTGCCCCGCCCGGGGCCGAATTCCTGCACCTGCCCGGCCTCAAGACCGTCTCGTCCAGCCTGCAAAGCGAGCAGGGCAGCCGGTTCCTGTGCAAGAACAACCGCAATCTGTCCCTGTCCGTCTCCAGCCAGGACCTGGAGCCCGGGCTGCACCGCTGGCTGCCGGTGCGCCAGCTCCTGCAGGCCCTGCACGAGGACTGCCTGGTCAACACCGATGCCCGCTCGGTGCTGGTCTGCACGCCCTGGGAGTTCCTGGCGGGTAATGAGCCCTTTGCCGGCAGCCAGCCCCTCGCGGCAGAACTGCGGCGCTCCTTCCTGGCCCGGCCCGACGGGCCGCGCCTGCACGGCCTCATGTCCGAGCTTGAGCGTCTGCGCGCAGCTGCCGCTGGCCCGCGCCTCTGTGCCCTGGAGGAGGTTCCGGGCGTGCGCGTTGAGCCCTCGGGCCTTGTGCGCGCAGAGGCCGCCGGGTTCCTGGTGCGCCACGTGCAGGTCCATTCGCGCTCGCGCGAGGTGAAATGCTGGGATCAGCCCATCGTCGACAGCCTGGGCGAGGGCCGCGCCGAACTCTTTGCCGCGCGCCTGGGCAAGGTGCTGCATTTCGGCTTCCAGGCCCTGGCCGAGCCGGGACTCTCGCGCCACGTCGAGCTCGGGCCGTCGCAGGCCGCGGCCCCCGGCGAACCGGAGCCAGTGGCGGGCATCCCTGCTGGAGCGGTCCTCTTGGCCGCCTGCCGACAGTCGGACGAGGGCGGGCGTTTTTACCAGGATGTGACCACCTACCGGCTGTGGGACCTGGGCGAGGCTCGACCGGACAGCGGCCTTTACTGGCTGACCCTGGCGGACATATGCGCGCTGCTGCGCGGGGACGGCGTGTTCACCAACGAGGCCCGCACCCTGCTTTCGCTGGTCTTACGCCACCTGTGAGGCCGCTCCCTGTGAGGCGCAGCGCCTGTGGCCCGGGAGGCTCAAGCTCTCTTTCAAGGCGCCTGGCCCCAGGAAACAGAAAACCCCCTGCCTCTTAAGCAGGGGGTTGATCTGTTGTGGTAGCGAGGGAGGGAATTGAACCCCCGACACTGCGGATATGAGCCGCATGCTCTGACCGACTGAGCTACCTCGCCACGTTTCCCTCAACGGGAAGGGCCTTATAGCCATTCTCCAGACGCTTGGCAAGAGGGTAGGGCGCGTCAATTCCTGCACAGCCGAGAGGCTGGTCCCGTCCAAAGGCGGCCAGCCTTCCGTTGCCAGAATGGCCTTGCTGGTGTAGCATTTGCATGTCAGCAAGGCTGGCGCAAGGGAGGACATGCATGACCACAGTGATTCCCAAGAGCGAGCTTACGAAACGGGCCATTGACTGGATCAGCGAACACTGCGGCCAGCTGGACGGCCCGGCGGCCCGGAAAAAGGCCATCGAGGAGGCTGCCGCGCGGTTCAACCTCGGCCCCCTGGAAGAGGA
>JANXYI010000109.1 GCA_025350085.1 Deltaproteobacteria bacterium | reverse complement strand
CGATGGCGCCCGTGGCCGCAAAGCCGCCGAAGAACGGGCACAGGATGTTGGCCAGGCCCTGGCCGATGAGCTCCTGGTTGGAGTTGTGCCGGGTGCCTGCCATGCCGTCGGCCACCACGGCCGAGAGCAGGGACTCGATGGACCCCAAGAAGGCGATGGTGAAGGCCGGGCCGATGAGCGGCAGCAGGGCTCCCCAGTGCATCTCCGGCAGGCTGGGCAGGGGCAGGGTGCTGGGGATGCCGCCGAAGGCCGTGCCGATGGTCGCCACGCCCGGGAACTGGAAGAAGCTCTGCACCACCGTCACCACCACCATGGACACCAGCGGCGAGGGGATGCGCTTCAGCACCTTGGGGCTCAGGATAAGAATGGCCAGGGCCAGCACCGAGAGCAGGGTCGTGGCCAGGTGCAGCTGGCCAAAGCTGCCGACCAGGGCCACGAGCTTCTCGTGGAAGTGCTCGCCCGCGGGCTTCGGCAGGCCGAAGAAGTCCCGCCACTGGCCCACCCAGATGATGATGGCGATGCCGCTGGTGAAGCCCACGGTAACGGGCCGGGGGATGAACTTGATGACCCCGCCCAGCTTGGCCAGGCCAAAGCCCACCAGGATGACTCCGGCCATGAGCGTGGCGATCTGCAGGCCGCTGATGCCGAACTTGGAGGTGATGGCCGCCAGGATGACGATGAAGGCGCCTGTGGGTCCGGCGATCTGCAGGCGGCAGCCGCCGAAGATGGAGACGATGATGCCCGCGACGATGGTGGTGTAGAGCCCCTGCTCGGGCTTGGCCCCGGAGGCGATGGCAAAGGCCATGCCCAGCGGGATGGCCACGATGCCAACCACGAAGCCGGACAGGACGTTGTTGGCGATGTTCTTGGAATTGAACAGACCGGCCCGTTTGGCCTCAATCCATGCGACCATGAAGCGCTCTCCCCTGCCGTGCGCGAGAGCGCTCCGACAAAATCGTCTACATACGGCCGGTTGTCGCCGGTCGGCGGCGGATACTGTCCACTGAAAGCCGCTGTGTCAAGGAACAATTTTGGGGGCCGCGGTGGCACGAAAATTCCAGTCCTGGCAGTCTGTTTTGCTCACGCCTGGCCGGAGTGCGAAAAAAAGGGGCGCTGTGCGCCCCCCCGAATATCCTGTGGACCGTTCCGACGCGTCTTACGCCGCCTTGAGCCCCTTCGTAAAAGCGAGCCCTTCCGCGAAATCGAGCGTGCCCGCATAGATGGCCCGGCCCGTGATGGCCCCCTCTAGGCCCTTGGCGCACAGCGGCGCCAGCGCCTTCAGGTCGCCCAGGTTGGTCACCCCGCCGGCCGCCACAACCGGCAGCGCGGTGGCCTCGCACAGCGCGGTCAGGGCCGGGATGTTCACCCCGCTCTGCATCCCGTCGCGATTAATGTCCGTGTAGATGATGAACGCCGCCCCAGCGGCCTCGATGCGCGGCAGCACGTCAGCGACGGTCAGGCCCGCGTCCGTGACCCAGCCCCGGCTCTTGAGCCGCCCGTCCACGGCATCGAGTGACACGCCGACCTTGCCCGGCAAGGCAGAGCAGATCTCGGCGAAGAGCTCCGGCTGCTCAAGCGCAATGGTGCCGATGATCAGCCGCGTCACCCCGGCCTCGGCATAGGCCTGGGCCGTTTTCAGGTCGCGGACGCCGCCGCCCAGCTGCACGGGAATCCCGGCCTGCTTGCAGATGCGCCCCACCAGCTCGAAGTTGCGCGCCGTGCCGCTAAAGGCGCCGTCCAGGTCCACGATGTGCAGATACTCGGCGCCCAGGTCCACCCAGTGCATAGCGCTGGCGGCCGGGTCCTCGCCAAACACGGTGACGGCGTCGGCGCGGCCCTGCTCCAGGCGCACGCAACGGCCGTCCTTGATGTCCACGGCCGGGAATAGGATCACAGACCCATCTCCCGGAGGCCAGCCTCCACGCCTTCCTTGGCCAGCACGTCGGCTGCGACCCACTCGCCCTTGCGGCGCATGAACTTGCCCACGTCGAGCAGGTTGTCGGTCAGCGCCTTCTGGGTCTCGTCGAAGTGGATGCGGGTGACCATGCGCTCGGCCTTCACGTCGATGAGGTAGAGGTCGAGGATCACCGAGGCCGGGTTGCCGCCGCCCTCCAGTTCCTTCCAGCGCAGCACCTGGGGCACCAGGATGAAGTCCGCGGGCAGGCATTTGCCCACGCTCAGCCAATAGGCCCAGGCCGATTCGCGGCTCTTGCCCGCACGCTCGAAGACCACGATCTCCTGGCACTGGCGGGTGGCCACGGCCGTGGAGGAGACCTTGACCCCGTGGCTGCGCAGGGTCTGGTTCAGGGTGTCGTCCAGCCGGGCCAGGATCTCCGGCTTCACGCCCTTGCCCTCGTCGGGCAAATACCCGGCCAGAAGCTCCCAGTTCTGCGTGGGCGCGGTGAAGGCGGCCACGGCGATGTTGCCCAGCGGCCTCGGCTGCGGCGGGATGGGCGTGGGCGCGCAGCCTGCCGTCATAAAGAGCGCCAGGACGCAGAACATCGCCAGAACAGAAAGAATAGTGCGCTTACGCATCAGTCCACGCTCCCCTTGGTGCTGGTCGCTCCGGTGCGGGTCACCTGGACGGCCTGGCGCAGCGCCAGCCCCAGGGCCTTGAACGCGGCCTCCAGCAGGTGGTGCCCGTTTTTCCCGTACTCGAAGCGGATGTGCAGGTTCATCCCGGCCCGTTGCGCCAGGGACTTGAAAAATTCGCGCCAGACGTCCTTCTCCTCCCCGGCGATGAGGGCCGGGAGCAGCTCGTCCTCGTACACGAGGAAGGGCCGGCCGGAGAGGTCCACCACCACCGCGGCCAGGGCCTCGTCCATGGGCACCTTGCTGCTGGCCACGCGCGCGATGCCGGACTTGTCGCCCAGGGCCTCGGCCAAGGCCTGGCCGAGCGTGAGCCCGATGTCCTCCAGGCTGTGGTGCGCGTCGATCTGAAGGTCGCCCGTGCAGGATACGCTCAGGTCGAACCCGGCCCAGAAGCCCATGAGCGTCAGCATGTGGTCGGCAAAGCCGATGCCGGTCTTGATGTCGCAGGTACCCGTGCCGTCCAGGGTGAGGGCCACCCGGATGTCGGTTTCCTTGGTCGTCCGCGAAAGGCTGGACGTGCGCTGTGCCACGGATGTGTCTCCTTTGCGCCGCAAAAGCCGCCAGGGATGTCAAAAGGTTGCGGCGCCTACTCCCCAAGACCAGAGGCCACGGGCGTTGTCAAGGCGCGGCCCGCTATTTCCCTGCCCCCGGACGGCTTATCGGCACGCCGGGCGATTTCCCCAGGCCCTAGGCCGCGGCCTCGCCCGAGGGCGGCGCAGTCTCGGCGGTCTCGTCCACCTTCTTCTTCTTGCCGAAGAAGAACGCCCCCCAGATGCCCACCTCGTACAAAATGCACAGGGGCACGGCCATCATGATCTGGCTGATGGCGTCCGGCGGGGTCAGCGCCGCGGCCAGGATAAAGGCCCCGAGCACGGCGTACTTGCGCTTCTTGCGCAGGCCCGTGTGGGTCACGATGCCGAGCCTAGCCAGGAAGAACATGAACAGCGGCAGCTCGAACACGATGCCAAAGGCGAACAAAAGCTTGAGCACGAAGCCCAGGTACTCGTCGAGCTTGGGCGTGAACACGAGGCTGGCGCTGGCGTAGCTGGCGAAGAACTCGAACCCGAAGGGGAAGACCACGAAGTAGCCGAACAGGGCCCCGCAGGTGAAGAACAGGGCCGAGCACAGCGCGATGGGGATGATCCAGCGCCGCTCGTTGGAATACAGCCCCGGGGAGACGAAGCTCCAGATCTGGTAGAAGATGTACGGGCTGGCCACGAAGATGCCGGCCACAAAGGCGATCCACATCTCGGCGAAAAAGGCCTCGGTGGGCACGGTGTAGATGAAGTGGCTCTGCTTCAGCGCCGTGAGCATGGGCTGCATGAGGATCTTGAGCATCTGGCTGGCAAAGGCGTAGCTGACAAGGAAGCCCGCCAGGATGGCGAACATGCTCCGGGTCAGCCCCTTGCGCAGGTCCTGCAGGTGCCCGATGAGGCTCATGCGGCCGGAATGGCCCTCGGCCACGGCATCGTCGCCGGTGGGCGGGGGCGGCGGGGGCGG
>JANXYI010000183.1 GCA_025350085.1 Deltaproteobacteria bacterium | reverse complement strand
AGGCAGGCAACCAAAGGCTCCGGCATTTCCAGGTCAGCCTGTAAAGCTGCTAACGTGCCGACTTCCCGTGACAGAGTGTCTGCCTTAAGGGCGAGGAAGGTCGTACCCTGCGACCGCAGGTCGGTGGCGAGACGCGCCATGAGCGCAGTTTTTCCGCAGCCGGCAGGGCCAAGCAACAACACGAGGCGGGTCGCCTCATCCGTCAGAAAATCAAGCAGCTTCTGCTCCTCGGGGCGTTCAATCCAGTCCCCGGTGCAGAGGGACTGTTGACTTTCGAGCAACGCCGCAGATTTGCGCCCGAACACCTCCCGCATGCGCGGCAGACTATCTGACGAGAAGCGTGGCCGCTCAAGCATCCGCCTGATTTCATGGACCGTGCTATTTGTGTCTTCAGCAAAAGGAAGGAGCGCCGCCGTGTTCCTCAAGGTCGCAGCGCCGTGCTGCAGGTGAACCAAGTCTGACAAATCCGGTTGTTTTGCCAATTCCTCATGGATTTTCTGGAGGAGCCATCCGAAGGCGGCTATACCTCTTTCGGTGGTGATGTGCGGATTGAGCGTGTGATAAGCCGCCGCCAAGCGGGTTGGATCAGGAGCATCGCTTGGCGCAAGGAGTTTCAAGGTTGCTGTCGCCACCACTTGGTGGAGAAAGGTTTTGTCCATCTCTCCGGTGTTGAACGCCGGATATTGCTTGGAAAACGCCTCAAAGGAAAGATTGAGAGCGCCCCAGAGGGCCTCTTCTATGCGCTGCCTATCCGCAGCGTTCGCCAGGAGCTTCCCACCCCATTTGGCGAGAAAGCCGAGGAAAATCTTTGCCGCGCCTCTGCCCAGTTCGCCTTCCAGCCCTGTGACCATCCACCCGTCCCCTCCATGCCTGCCTGCCCCTGGCTGAAGCGCCAGACAAGCCATTCGTCGAGGCATACAGGCTTTTGCCATGCCATGCAAAGGTGTCCAAGGTATACATTTTCTTCGCGCCGCTAGACATCTTGCGGGGATTGGGCCATGTACGTAGCTGTTTCGTTATCGAATCGCACAGGAGCCTCGCCATGCCGGAAGCGCTTGACCTTGAACTCATCCACGACCCCACGGTCAACTATGCCCTCCAGCAAAATGACGTCCCGGTCATCAAGCAGCTTCGCCTGACCAATTCCGGCGGCGAGTGTCTGAAGGATGTGTTGGTTCGCATTGAGGTCGAGCCTGACTTCGCAAGCACGTGGGAGGGGCGCGTCACCAGCCTGGAGCCGGGTGCCTCGTATGCCTTTGGCCATGTGCCCTTGCAGCTTTCGCCCAAGTTCCTGGCGGAACTCACCGAGCGCGTGGCCGGGACCATCACTGTGTCGGTCAGCGCCTCCGGCCAGGAGCTGAAGCAAGAGACCGCGCGCATCGACGTGCTGGCCTACGACGAGTGGAGCGGCCTGCGCTCCCTGCCCGAGGTGCTGGCGGCCTTCGTCACCCCGAATCACCCGGTGGTGGAGGGCATTCTGGCCGACGCCGCCGGCATTCTTTCCGGCTGGGAGCGCGGGGCCTCGCTCTGCGCCTACCAGACGAAGAAGAAGCAGGACGCGCTCCGGCAGGGCGCGGCCATCTACGAGGCAATCCGCCGCCGCGGACTCAAATACATATCGCCGCCGGCCAGCTTCGAGCAGGCCGGGCAGAAGGTTCGGCTGGCCGAGCGCATCCTGGAGAACGGCCTGGGCACCTGCCTGGACCTTGCCCTGTTCCTGGCCTCCTGTTTCGAGCAGGCCGGGCTCCATTCCCTCGTGGTATTCACCAAGGGCCACGCCTTTGCTGGATTCTGGCTGGTGGAGGAGACCTTCCCCGACGTGGTGGGCGATGACGTGCTGCGGCTGCGCAAGCGCGCCGAGCTGGCGGAAATTTGCCTTGTGGAGGCGACGACGCTAACTTCCGCGCCGCCAAACGACTTCAATCTCGCCGTGCAGTTGGGCAAGGCCAAGCTTGAGAGCGAGCAGGACTTCGTCTGCGTGGTGGACGTGGCGAGGTGCCGCAAGGCCGCCATCCGCCCTCTGCCGCTGCGGGGAGCACTTGGCGGCGCGGAGCGCACAAGTCCAGGGCAGGCGACAGACGGGGCGGCTTTGCCCCCCGACCTCTCGCTGGTGGAAGGGGCGGTGCGGCCCGATGGCCAAGTCGAGGCACAGCCCGAGACACCGGCCACGCGCCTGGACCGTTGGAAGCGCAAGCTGCTCGACCTTTCGCTGCGCAACAAACTGCTGAACTTCAAGTTCACCAACAAGGCCGTGCAAATCCTCTGCCCGGACATCGCCAGCCTTGAGGACGCGCTGGCCGATGGCGACAAGTTTGAGGTTCTGGCCAACCCCAGCGAGTTCGCCGAGGACGATCCGCGCAGCGCCGAGGTGTTCCGCCGCAGGACGGGCGACGACGCCCGCAAGATGCACGTTCATATCGGTGTGGAGGATCGCGAAACAGCCATTCAGCTGATGAATGGAGCGCGTTATTTTCTGCCCCATCTTCTGGCCCTTTCCACCAATTCTCCGTTCTGGCAGGGTTACGATACCGG
>JANXYI010000038.1 GCA_025350085.1 Deltaproteobacteria bacterium | reverse complement strand
GGCAGGAGCCCAGGATGCACAGGGCGCAGTTCTCGTAGAGCCCCTCAATGGCCCAGATCATCCCCAGAAAGCCCAGGAACAGGCTCGCGGTGGTGAACAGGTTCGGCAGGATGTACACGCCCTTGTGGCGCGGCAGTGCCTTTTCCTTGGCCATAGAACTCCCTGCGGCTACTTGCGGACGGCGATGGCTGTCTCGCCCGCGCGCACGGTTTCGCCCACGTAGACCTTCACAGCATAGCCGTCGGGCAGGTAGAGGTCAACTCTGGACCCGAACTTGATCAGGCCGAAGCGCTCGCCCCGGCGCAGGATGTCCCCGGGCTCGGCCCAGCAGACGATGCGCCGCGCGATGAGTCCCGCGATCTGGACCACGGTGAAGCGCTCCTCGCCCCGGCCCAGGACCACGATGTTGCGTTCGTTGTCTGTGCTGGCCTTGTCCAGGCTGGCGTTGAAATACTTGCCCGGGATGTAGCGGACGAGCTCCACGCTGCCCTCCACGGGCGCGCGGTTCACGTGCACATCGAACACGTTCATGAACACGCAGACCACCTGGCGGATCTGGCCGGAGACCGGGTCCGGCGCAAAGTCCACCTTGACCACACGGCCGTCCGCCGGGGAGACCACGGCGTCCGGGTCCTCGGGCGTCACGCGCTCGGGATCGCGGAAGAAATGCACCACGAACCCGGTGACCACGAGCAGGATCAACGCCAGGAGCCACCAGCCCATGGCCGCGAAGACAAGGGTGGCAAAGGCCGAGAGGCCGATGGAGGGCAGGCCCTCCAGGCTCAGTCCGATGGTCGGTTTGCGCATGCGCGTATCAACTCCTTGGTCTCACAAACGTGGCCGCAGCCGGTGCTGGGGAATTACCCGCCATTGCGCCCCAGGTCAACCGTAGCGGGCTTGGCAATTTGCCGCCGCCAGGGTACTGAAAACAGATGGAACCAGTCACCCATCTGGCAGCCGGGCTGCTCACGGCCCAGGCCCTGCGTCCGCGCCTCGACAATCCGCGCGGGCTCACGCTTCTCTGCGCCGCCGCGGCCACCATCCCGGACATCGACGTCCTCACCGGCTGGCTCGACCCCGAGTTCTACCTGCTCTACCACCGGGGCCTGACCCATTCCCTGTTCGCCCTGCCCGTGCTCGCCCTGCTCCTGGCCGTGTCGGCCCGCACACTCGGCGCCAGGATCTCCCTGCGCGCCGCCTTCCTGGCCGCCTCCCTAAGCCTGGCCGGGCATCTGTTCCTGGACGTGGTCACGGCCTTCGGCACGCGGCTCTTCGCGCCCCTCTCGGACGTGCGCGTGAGCCTGGAGGGCCTCTACGTCATCGACCCGCCCTTCACGTTAAGCCTGCTGGCCCTGGCCTTTTTGGCCCGCTCCGGGTCGAAATGGCCCCTGGAACGCAAGGCCCGCCTGGCCCTGGCCGGGCTCGTCTGGCTCGTGGTATACCCGGCCCTGGGCATTGCCCTGCGCACAAACATCCAGGGCCGCTATGAGCAGCTGCTGACCCGGCGCGGGGAGGCGTTTGACCGCGTGGCCGTGACCCCGGACGCGCTCGCGCCCTGGTACTGGAAGGTGGTGGTGGACGCGGGAGCAGACATGCTCGTGACCACCGTTAACCCCGTGGACCTCACGGCCAGCTACCCGGTGCTGCACCTGAAGCGCGCCGACCGCGCGGAACTGCGGCGGCTCGGGCAGGAGGCCAGCGTCTTCGGCACCTTTGCCTGGTTCGCGGAACATCCCTTTGCCGAGCCCGCAAAGGCCCCGGTTGGCGCCCACGCCACGCGCTACGCCGACGCCACCTTCCTGAACTCCGGGCCGGTTCTGCATGCCCTCTACGGCGAGAGCGCGGTCTTCGCGGAGTTCACGGCCATCCTCGACGAGGCCGGGCGGCTGATGGCCTGGCGCGACGAAAAGGGCCGGGAGCACAAGGTGCGGCCGTACGGCTGCGTGAACTAGCGGCCGATGCCGTAGTGCTTGAGCCCGAAGCGGGACAAGAGCGAACGCGAATAGAGGTTGCGGCCGTCGAAGATCACCGGCTCGGCCAGCTGCTTGGCGATGCCTGCGAAGTCCGGGTTGCGGAACTGGTTCCAGTCCGTGACCACGGCCAGGGCGTCGGCACCATTCAGGGCCGCGTACTGGGAATCCATGAGCTCAACCAGCGGGTTTCCGGAGAGCTCGGCCTGGGCGCGCCTGGCCGCCACAGGGTCAAAGGCCTGGACACGCATACCCGCAGCCGTGAGCTCGCGGATGATGTCAAAGGCCGGGGCCTCGCGCACGTCGTCGGTGTTGGCCTTGAAGGCCAGCCCCCACAGGGCCAGGGTCCGGCCGGCCACCCCGCCCAGCGGCGCGAAATGGGCCAGCACCTTCTCGGCCAGCACGGTCTTCTGCCGGGCGTTGACCGCGTCCACCGCGGCGATGAGCCCGGCTTCATACCCGGCCTCGCGCGCCGTGCCCAGGAAGG
>JANXYI010000024.1 GCA_025350085.1 Deltaproteobacteria bacterium | reverse complement strand
GGCGATTTCCTTGCGGTCCTTGGTGAACTTGGCCAGCTTGCCGAGTTCCGTGACGATGGCCTCCACGGCCTTGTCGATGCCGCGCTTGACGCTCATGGGGTTGCGGCCCGCGGCCACGAGCTTGATGCCCTCGCTGAAGATGATCTGGGCGAGCACGGTGGCGGTGGTGGTGCCGTCTCCGGCCACGTCGTTGGTCTTGGAGGCGACCTCCTTGACCATCTGGGCGCCCATGTTCTCGAACTTGTCCTCCAGGTCGATCTCCTTGGCCACGGTGACGCCGTCCTTGGTGATGATCGGCGCGCCCCAGGACTTCTGGATGACGACGTTGCGGCCCTTGGGGCCCAGGGTGACTTTCACGGCATCGGCAAGCTTGTCCACACCGATCTTCAGGCCCGCGCGGGCGGTCTCGTCAAAGCGAATGGTCTTGGCCATGTCTAGGGCACTCCTCTTTAGAAAGATTCGGCGCGTGGGCGCCTGGTTGTTTCCTGATTATTTCTCAATGACCGCCAGGAGCTCTTCCTGGCGCATGATGACGCATTCCTCGTTGTCCAGCTTGAACTCGGTGCCGGCGTACTTGGCAAACAGCACCAGGTCGCCCTTCTTCACTTGCATCTTGACCTTCTCGGTGCCGGGTCCGGCGGCGACAACGGTGCCGCGCATGGGGCGCTCCTTGGCGCTGTCCGGGATAAACAGGCCGCCAGCGGTTTTTTCTTCCTCGGGCAGGCGCTTGATGATGACGCGGTCATGCAACGGCTTGAGCTTCATTAGGAATCCTCCTGAACAGATTGTGTGATGTGTGTGCCGCCAGGCGCCGAGGACGCAGGGGCGAGCCCGCCTGCGCTGGCGTGTGATGGACGCGGCGTTGGAAAGATAAGCAGAAGCGCGCGGATGTCAACGCCCGGGGGGGAAGTTTTTTGGGCGTCCTTGGGCGGGCCAGTCAGCAAATCCAAGATACCAGTTGCCACGATATCGCGCAGGTGTTACGCGCGATTGAAACAGCTAGGGCTGCGGCATTTGCCGGTGGTCTGGATGTGGTGCCACAGTGCCCAGGCAAAGGCCGCCCGGTTGTCCGGGCCAGGGCGCGCCCGGGACAGTTCCCACGTTGCGCCCGTAAACCCTTGGAGGAGGGCATTATGAAGCGGGCCATAGTGTTTGCCCTGGCCAGTCTGTTCCTGCTCGGAGCCTGCTCCACGTGCGGAAGCGCCGGTGATTCCGGTCAGGTCTACTTCCCTGCAAATGGCACTTGTGAGGACATCAATATTCTGGCGCAGCAGGCGGAATTCAAGTTTCTGCCGCTCTATGCGGCCTTGAGCGCCAGTGCCTACAATTATACGGCCGAGAAACCCACAGGCCCTGTGACAGACACGCTGAGGGCGTACTGCAAGGACACGACGGGCAAAACCAGTTACCGGCCGAGCTGGCTTCAAGAGGCGCCTGAGTCGGTATACAGCCCCAAGGAGAAGCCGGACTTCGGGTGGGATGTCGGCGGGCTGGGCTACACGATCTATGTCGCGAAGTCGGATTCAGGGGCCCGCCTCGTGTACCTTGTGTTCCGGGGCACGGACCCGAACCAGTTCGGCGACTGGTTCTCGGACTTCCGCTGGGTCACCCGTGTGCTGTTCTTCCTGAACGACGAGTACGATCAGATGCAGCGGATCTTGCCGAACCAGATCGAAAGAATCAGGGCCGAGTATCCGAATGCCGAAATCGTGGTGGCCGGGCATTCCCTGGGCGGCGGCCTGGCCCAGTTTGCGGCCCATGGCTTCCCCCTGGAGAACGGGACCAGGAGCGCCTCGGCCATCAGCCGCGTGTATGTCTTTGACCCGTCACCAGTGACCGGTTTCTACAGTTTCAGGGAGCAGCAGCGCAAAGCCAATGCCACGGGACTGCACACGTTCCGGGTGTACGACCACGGCGAGGTGCTGGCCTATCTGCGCTGGTTCATGAAGCTGTGGTATCCGGTGGCCCAGGAGAATCCGAAGATCACCGAGGTGCGCTACAACCTGCTGAAGGGCGATGCCGTCAGCCAGCACAGCATGAGGGATTTCGCCTGCGCCTTGTGGAAGCAGACGGGGAGCCCTGAATTTGCTGCTCCGCCCGAACACCGGCCCTAGACCGGGGACGCAAAAGGACCGGGGCAGGGCCTATCACCCCGCCCCGGCCCTTGACGCCATTCAGATCATGGCGGGCTATTCTTCTTCGCCCAGGGGCAGGTCCTGGGTCTTCACGAACTCGCGCACCTGATGCAGGTTGTGCAGGCCGAGCTTCTTCATGAAGTTGGCGCGGTGCTTCTCCACGGTGCGGGTGCTGAGGAACAGCTTCTCGGCGATCTCCTTGTTCTTGAGCCCTGCGAGCACCAGCTCCAGGATGTGCTTCTCGCGGCCGGTGAGCATCTCCAGCGGGGTGGACTTGGCCGCGCGGCTGCCGCGCAAATAGCCGTTGATGAGCGTGGCCGAGACCTCGGGGCTGACGTAGGCCTCGCCCCGGCACACGGCGCGGATGGCCGTGAGCAGGTCCTCGGCGCTGGCGGCCTTGACTACGTAGCCGTCCACGCCGGAGTCCAGCGCCGCATGCAGGTATTCCTCGGCGCGGTGTGCGGTCAGCGCGATTATGCGCGCCTCGGGGAAGTCCCGGCGGATGGAGCGCACAGCCACCATGCCGTCCACGCCAGGCATGGACAGGTCCATGAGCACCACGTCCGGCTTCAACTCGCTGTACAGGCGCATGGCCTCTCGACCGTCCTGGGCCTCGCCCACCACCTCGCAGGCGCCCTGGGTCTCCAGGTAGGCTTTGAGGCTCTGTCGGAGCAGCGCGTGATCCTCGGCCAGGAGAACCCGCAGCTTTTTGCTTTCGTTCATATGGCACTTCCTTTCGTCTGCGCCCGGGATCTATTTCCCTCTGGCGCGGTAGCGTTAGAAGCCTAATATACGCACGAAGTCATACGCAGTCAATGGGGGGACTGGGTGTTTCCTTGCGTAGCAATCTTCGTAGAATATGCCGGTGCGCCAGGAAGGGTCGGGCGGCACGGGGTACCGGCTCTTGACCGCCGGACCTGATTGCGGCAGGTAGGGCCTATGCGTACCGCCATTTTGCGTCTCCTGCTGGCTCTGGTCCTGGCCCTGGCCCTGGCCGCCCCGGTCCTGGCCTGGGAGTCGCGCGTCAAGAGCGTGCGCGACGGCGACTCCATCAATGTGCTGAACAGCGAAGGGGTCGTGGTGAATATCCGGCTCTATGGCATCGACGCGCCGGAACTCAAGCAGGCCTTCGGCTTCCAGGCCAAGAAGAAGCTCTCGCAGCTGGTCTCGCGCAAGAACGTGCAGATCGAGAACGTGGACACGGACCGCTACGGCCGCACCGTGGCCCTGGTGCGCCTGGACAACGGGGCCCTGGTCAACGAGGAGATGGTGCGCGCGGGCCTGGCCTGGGTCTACACCCAGTACTGCCTGCGCGAGGACATCTGCGCATCCTTACGCCAGGCCGAGGCCGAGGCCAAAAGCGCCGGGCGCGGGCTGTGGGCCGAGTCGAGCCCCACGCCGCCCTGGGAGTGGCGCCGCGAGCACAAGACCGAGGAGTGGTACAAGGCCCCGGTGCGCGCCATGAAGACCATCGTCCACAAGATCAAGGTCATCATTCATTAGAAAACTGTGATTGTGGTTTGTGACGGTCTCCGACGGCCAGGGCCAATAGCCTCCGGCGGCCGGGGGGAATGATTCCCCCCGGACCCCCTCATAGCAAGCCAAAGGGCCGGGGCGAGCTTCGCTCTTCCCGGCCCTTTGGCTTGGATGGGGTGCCAGGAGCCCGCCCTGAACGTTC